>JAGWKJ010000109.1 GCA_028865375.1 Hyphomicrobiales bacterium
GACGCGGCGGGGCGGCGCCTCGCGCGCCGCTCGTGAACCTGCGGGAAACGCCGATGAAAGGCAAGCCACGGAACGGCGCGCCGAAGCGGCGCGCGAGCGCGACGACGCGGCGCAAACGCGCTCCCGTCCGGGCGCGGACGGCCCATCAGGGTCCCGCCGAAACGTCCCCGGTCCTGCCGCCGGCCGTCGTCGCTCCGCCGCCGCCCGAACCTCGCGCCCAATCCCCGGACCCCGCCTCGGCCCCGCGCGTCGAGACGCGCAAGGATGAGCGGACGCCGGAATCGTCGGCGCCGGGATCGCCCGACTTCGACGCGCTGGCGCGCAACATGGGTCGCCTGTTCGAGGAGGGCGCCAAGGTCGCCGCCGCGTGGATGCGGCCGCGCGAGCACGGCGAGGCGAGCGCCACCTACGCCGAGGAAACGTCCGAGGCGGTCCGCACCTTCGGCCGCATCGCGGAACATTGGATGGGAGACCCGTCGCGTTCGCTCGAAGCGCAGCGCAAGTTGCAGACCGATTTCGTCGCGCTGTGGACCGACGCCCTGCGGCGCATGACCGGCTCGCCACCGCCGCCCGAACCCGCGCGCGAGACCGACAAGCGCTACGCCGATCCCGAATGGCGCACCAGCCCGGTCCATGACTTCCTGCGCAAGGCGCATTCGATGACGGAGGCTTGGGCGCGCGACCTGATCGCGCGCGCCGACGGCGTCGACGCGCACACCCGCCACAAGGCGGAGTTCTACCTGCGCCAGATCGCCGCCGCGCTGTCGCCGGCGAATTTCGTCGCCACCAATCCCGAGCTCGCGCGCCGAACGCTGGCCGAGGGCGGCGAGAACCTCGTGCGCGGCATGAAGATGCTCGCCGAAGACATCGAGGCCGGCCATGGCTCGGTCAAGATCCGGCAGGCCGATTCGGCGAAGTTCGACTACGGCGTCAACGTCGCCACGACTCCCGGCAAGGTCGTGTTCCGCAACGACCTGATCGAGCTGATCCAATATGCGCCGACGACGCCCGCGGTGCGCAAGCGCCCGCTGCTGATCGTGCCGCCCTGGATCAACAAGTTCTACGTGCTCGACCTCAACCCGGAGAAGTCGTTCGTGCGTTGGGCGGTGGCGAGCGGCCTCACCGTCTTCGCGATCTCGTGGGTCAACCCCGACGCGCGGCACGCGGGCAAGGATTTCGCGAGCTACATGGAAGAGGGCGTGCTCGCCGCCATCGACGCGATCGAGGCGGCGACCGGCGAGCGCGAGGTCTCGGCGGCCGGCTATTGCGTGGGCGGCACGATGCTGGGCGTGACGCTGGCCTATCTCGCCGCCAAGGGCGAGCGGCGGATCGCCGACACGACCTTCTTCGCCACGCAGCTCGACTTCGAGGAGGCCGGCGACCTGCTGGTGTTCGTCGACGAGCCGCAACTTGCGCTGCTGGAAGGCGCGATGGCGCGCACCGGCTACCTCGAAGGGGCGCGGATGGCCAACGCCTTCAACGCGCTCAGGCCGGGCGAATTGATCTGGTCCTACGTCGTGTCGAACTACCTGAAGGGCGAGCAGCCGCCCGCCTTCGACCTGCTCGCGTGGAACTCGGATTCGACGCGCATGCCCGCGGCAAACCACTCATTCTACTTGCGCCAGTGCTACCTCGAAAACCGGCTGTCGCGCGGCGAGATGACGATCGCCGGCAGACGACTCGACCTCTCCAAGGTGACGGCGCCGGTCTATTCGCTGGCGACCAAGGAAGACCACATCGCCCCGGCGCGCTCGGTGTTCGCGGGCGCCGCCAAGTTCGGCGGGCCGGTGCGATACGTGATGTCCGGATCGGGCCACATCGCGGGCGTCATCAACCCGCCGGCCAAGGCGAAATACCAATATTGGACCGGCGGCCCGGTCAAGGGCGCGTTCGCCGGCTGGCTCGAAGGGGCCAAGGAGACGGCGGGCAGTTGGTGGCCCGATTGGCGCAAGTGGCTTGACGACAACGCACCCGCCATGACGAAGGCCCGGATCCCAGGCGACGGCAAGCTGAAGACGATCTGCGACGCGCCGGGCGAATACGTCAGGGTGCGCTGCTGAGACCGGCGGGCGCCGCGTCGCGCGTCCCCCCCCCCCCCGCCGTATCCCCCTTGGCAGGTTCCCTCCCACGCACGCGCCCGTTACAAATTCGCTGCCGCGGCGGAGGCCGCGCTCCGGGGGGACACATGCCGCACATCATCGACGCCTTTTCGCGCATCGGCGAGGAAAACGCCTTCGCCGTGCTCGCGCGCGCGGCCGAGTTGCAGCGCCAAGGCAAGGACGTCATCAATCTGGGCATCGGCCAGCCGGATTTCGCCACGCCGCCCCATGTCGTCGAGGCCGCGGTCAAGGCGTTGCGCGACGGACACCACGGTTACACGCCGGCCGCCGGCATCGCGCCCTTGCGCGAGGCGGTCGCGGCCGATTGCCTAACGCGCACGGGCGCGCGCGTCTCGCCCGAGAGCGTGCTGATCACGCCCGGCGGCAAGGTGACGATGTTCCTCGCCATCCTGATGTTCGGCGAGCCGGGCGCGGAGATCGTCTATCCCGATCCCGGTTTTCCGATCTACCGCTCGATGATCGAGTTCACCGGCGCGACGCCCGTGCCCGCCCCGGTGCTCGAGGCCAACGGCTTCGCCTTCGACGCCAAGGACGCGCTGGCGCGCATCACGCCCCGCACGCGGCTCGTCATCCTGAACTCGCCCGCCAACCCGACGGGCGGCGTGGCGCCCGGGGCGGAGATCGACGCCTTCGTCGCCGGCCTCGCGCGCTTCCCCGAAGTCGCGATCATGTCGGACGAAATCTACGGCCGGCTGACCTACGACGGCCTAGAACACCGCAGCCTGCTCGCCTATCCCGAGATCGCCGACCGGCTGATCGTGCTCGACGGCTGGTCGAAGACCTATGCGATGACGGGCTGGCGGCTTGGCTGGTCGGTTTGGCCGGCCGCGTTCTTCGAGGCCGCGCGCAAGCTCGCGGTGAATTGCTGGTCCTGCGTCAACGCGCCCGCGCAATGGGCCGGGCTGGCGGCGCTGACGGGGCCGCAGGACGCCGTGGAGGCGATGCGCGCCGAGTTCGACCGCCGTCGCAAGCTCGTCGTCGAAGGGCTGAACGCCCTGCCCGGCATCTCGGCCGTGACGCCCAAGGGCGCGTTCTACGCCTTCCCCAACGTGTCGCGCACCGGCTGGAAGGCCAAGCCGCTCGCCTCCGCCCTGCTCGAGCGTGCCGGCGTGGCGACGATCGGCGGACCGGACTTCGGGGTCCATGGCGAGGGCTATATCCGGCTCTCTTACGCCAATTCGGCCGAGAACATCGCCCGCGCGTTGGCGCGCATGGGCGAGTTTCTCGCGACCGAGCGCCCGGCTTAAGGGCGCGGCAACCAAACCCGGCCAGCCCCGCTTAACCCTGCTTTCCGTTCACCTTGCGCGTCAAGGACCGCGAAACCCGCGCCCTGCGATGGTCGTCCCGACACGACAGGGAGCGGACCATGACGATCGACGAAGGCGCCCATCTCATCGCCGCGATGGCGGCAAAGGGGCGCATCGAAGCCAGCGACGTGGCGACGCTTCGCCGCGCGTTCTTCGTCGAGGGTCCGACGACCCGCGAACAGGTGGACGCGCTGTTCGCGCTCGAGGCGATGCGGCTTTCGAAGGCGCCCGAATGGACGGAGTTCCTCGTCTCGACGTCCACCGCGCACGTGGTGTGGGAATCGCGGCCGAGCGGCGTGGTGAGCGAGAGCCAAGCAGAGTGGCTGCTCGCCCGCGCCGACGAGGCGGCGTCGGTCGGCGCGCTCGCCGCGCTGGTCGACGCGATGGCCGAGGCGCAGCGCGTGCCGGCGTGGTTCCTCGCCGCGGTCCGCGCGCGCGCGGCGCGCGGCTGGACGGGCGTCAACGAAGCGCTCGACGCGGCGGCCTGAGCCCGGCGCGCTTTTCGCTCAGCGTTCCAATTCCCGCGACGCCGGCGGCTCGACCGCGTCGGGCAGGTGCGTCGCGTACCAGTCCGCGACCTGCTTCAGCGCCGGATGGGCGAGCGACTTGCCGAGGTAACGCCGCACGCGCGGCAGCATCTCCCGGTATTGCGGCTTGCCGTCGCGGCGGGCGAGCCGCGTGAAGATGCCCAGCAGCTTGGTCGCGCGCTGCGCGGCCATCAAGGAATAGGCTTGGGCGAACGCGGCGCGGTCGAAATCCGGGCGGCCGGCCGCGCGCAGCAGCGAATACAGCGACAGCAGCTTCAATTCGAGCGCGTCGGGAACGTCGACGCGCGCGTCCTGCAGGAGCGAGGCGAGGTCGTAGGCGGTCGGCCCGATCACGCAATCCTGGAAGTCGATGATCCCGATCCGCCTGTAGCCCTCGCGCGCGGGCAGCCACATCAGGTTTGGCGAGTGCCAGTCGCGCATGGTCCAGGACTTCTCGCCGTCGAGCGCGGGCGACAGCGCATAGCGCCACAGGTTGAGGAACACCGCCTTGGCGCCCGACGACAGCCGCGCGCCCGCGACATGGGGCGCGTACCATTCGAGCGCCAGCTCGACCTCGACCAGCATCGCGTCGAGGTCGTAGGGCGGGATCGGATGGCGGGTCCCGTCGGGCAGCGGCAAGTCGCCGGGAAGCGGCATGCCATGCAGGCGCGCCAGCGCGTTGACCGCTTCGGCGTAGCGCGCCGGTACGGGCGCGCCGGCCTGGGCCACGAACTCGCCGCCGAGGTCCTCGATGATCGCGACGCCGCCGGCGAGGTCGGCGGCGTGGACCTCGGGCGCCGAGAAGCCACGCTCGCGCAGGCCGCCGTCGACCGCCACGAACGCGCGCACGTCCTGCGCCAGCCGCGCGATCTGCGAATACGACCGGCCGAAACGCACGATCGCCTCGCCGCCGCGCGCGGGCGCCACCATCAAGACCGCCGTGCGGCCGTCGGCCGCGCGCAGCCGCCAATAGGCGCGCGAGGACGCGTCGCCCGCGATCGGCTCGCGCGTCGCCTCCGCCCAGCCGGAACGTTCGACCAGCGTCTCGACGTCGCGCGCCATCGCCAACCGGGGCGCGAAGTCGCCGTGGCCGCGGAGCGAGGCGGTGCGCGCGCCGCCGTCGACGGGACCGGCGAAGCCGAACGCGATTTCCAGCCGGTCGGCGGGTCGCGGCCCGCGGTCGGCCCATTCGACGATCGCCAGCGCGCCGTCGGCCGCCTCCGCGAAGCCGAGCTCCGCGACCTCGGCGGCGTCGCGGATGCGGTAGAAATCCGCGTGCAGCACCGGGAAGGCGAGGCCCTCGTAATCCTGCATCAACGTGAAGGTCGGGCTCGGGACTTCGAGGTCGTCGTCGCCGGCGAGCGCACGCACGAGCTCGCGGGCGAACGCCGTCTTGCCGACGCCCAGCGGGCCGGCCAGTTCGACGAAATCGCCGACGCGCGCGAGGTCCGCGACGCGCCGGGCGAGCGCGCGCGTGGCCGCCTCGTCGGCCAGCGCGAAGTGCCAGGTCTCGACGGCGCCGTCCATCGCGTCAGGACGCGTCGCGCCGCAGGGACGTTTCGTCCGCCAGCGGCAGGGTCAAGGTGGCGGTCGTGCCTTCGCCCGGCGCGGAATCGAGGGTCGCCGCCCCGCCGTGGAGTTCGGCGATGGCCTTGACGATCGGGAGGCCGATTCCCGCGCCCGCGCCGCGCCCGCCCTCGCCCGCGGAGACGAAGCGCTCGAAGGCGCGCGCCGCCGCCTCCGGCGTCATGCCGCGTCCGCGGTCGGTCACCTTGAATGCGATGGCGCCGGGCCTGCGCATCGCGGCCAGCGTGACCGCGCCGCCCCGCGGCGTTGCGTCGATCGCGTTGGCGAGCAGCAACGTCAGCGCCTGGCGCAGGCGGCGCGGATCGGCGCCGAGCCGGCCGAGGCCTTCGAGCGGCAGCGCGTCGACGCGCACGCCGGCCTCGCGCGCCCTGGCCTCGACGGCGCGCGCGGCGGCCTGGAGCGCGCCAGCCGCGTCGATCTCCTCGACGCCGATCTCCAGCGCGCCGGCGTCGGCGCTGGCGAGGTCGATCACGTCGTCGACCAGCGCGCGCAAAGCGTCGGTCGCGGCGGCGACGTAGCCGAGATATTCGCCCTGCTTGGGCGACAACGGACCGGCCGCGCCCGAACGCAGAAGGTCGGAGAACCCGGCGATGCTGGTCAGCGGCGAGCGGAACTGGTGGCTGACGTGGTGCACGAAATTGTTGCGCATCGCCGCGGCCTGTTCGAGCGCGTCGTTGCGCTCCTTCAGGGCGAGCGCGGCGCGGCGGCGCTCGGTGGCGTCCTCGAAGGTGAGCAACGTCGCGCCGTCGGGCATCGGCGCGGCGACGCATTCGAACGTCGAGCCGTCGGCGCGGGCGACCGCCACCTCGAAACCGCGGCGTTCGTCGTCGAGCCCCACGATCGCCGCGCGCGCCGCCTCCCAGAATTCGGCGCCGCCCCGCGGCGCGCAGGCGCGCCTGACCTCGTCGACGTGCGGCTTGGCCTCGAGCGTTCGACGCTCGAAGCCCCACATGCGCGCGAAGGCGGGGTTGAACAGCGCGAGCCGGCCGTCGGTGCCGAAAGCCGCGACGCCCTCGCGCAGCGTGTCGAGCGTCTCGCCCTGCGCCCGCACCAGCGCGGCGAAGCGCGAAGCGAGCTCGTGGCTCTCGGTCACGTCGTCGAACAGGTAGGTCACGCCGCCGCGCGGATCGGGGCTGACGACGAGGCGGATCTTGCGGCCGTTGGGCAGCAGCCAGAGGTCGTGGACGGGCTCGGTGGCGCGGTAGGCGGCGTGCAGGTTGCGCTTCCAGTCGCGGAAATTGGCCTGCGCGGGAATGCGGTTGTGCGCGCGCAGCCGGTCGAGGATGTCGGAGTCGGAGGGACCCTGGTCGAGGAACGCGACCGACAGGCCCCAAAGTTGGCGATAGGCGGAATTGTGGAACTCGAGCCGTTGCTGATGGCCGAAGATCGCCACGGCGGTCGGCAATTGGTCGAGCGTGCGCGCGTGGGCTTCGGCGAGGCGCCGGAGATCCTCGCGGGCGGCGTCCAGCGCCGACCGGTCGATCGCGACCCCGGCCGTGCCGCCGGGCGCCGGCGTCTCGGCGAAATCGGCCGCACGTCGCTCGCCGGCCGACGTGAACGCGCCCTGCGAGCGCCAAGCGGCTCCGGCGTCGCGCGCCGCCGCCGCCGCATCGCGCAGCGGCCGGTCGAGCACGTCGAGCCGCCGGGCCGCGGCGTCGGCGGCGTCGCGCGCTTCCACCGCGCGCAGGTAGGCGGCGTTGGCGAATTCGAGCGCGCCGTCCGCGCCGCGCGTCCAAGCGGGATCGGGCCCGCAATCGAGCGCGGCGGCGAGCCGCGCCGCGCGCGCCAGCGTCGCCTCATGGGTGGCGCGCAGGTCGAGCAGGTCGCGCCGGTCGCCGGACACGTCGCGCACGCGCATCACCGCGCGGCCCGATATCGGCCGGCCTTCGATCTCGACGCGACGGCCGTTGTTGGCCTGGCACGACATGCCGAACGCCACGCCGTCGGTGCGGAGCGCGTCCACGGCGGCGTCGAGCGCGCGCGCGTCGGCGGGCGCGAGCCAGGCGCCGAAGCCGAGGATGCGACGCGGCGCCGGCGCATCGAGCGCGAGCGACACGTCGCCGCGAACGTCGGGGTCCTCGCCACGCGCGCCCCATACGACGACGACTTGCCGCTCCGCCGACAGGAAAAACTCCGCCCGGTCGAGTTCGGCGCGGGTCCGGGCGAGTTCGTCGGCCAATTGCCGCTCGGCGCGCCGCCATCGCGT
>JAGWKJ010000110.1 GCA_028865375.1 Hyphomicrobiales bacterium
GTCGCCGACCAGTACAGGCAGAAGAAGCGCAAGTCCGCCTGAGCGCCTTCCACCGGACGAACGACATGACCGCCATCGACCGCCGCGACTACAGCCTCGTGGGCAAGGACGCCGAGGAGGCGCTGGCCAAGGGGCTCGCCTCCGCCGAATGGTACCGCTGCCCGGTGCCGCGCAAGGAGCTCAAGGAGCTGATGAAGCGCTCCGACGGACCCGCGATCCGCGACACGATGATCTGGCTCGGCGCGCTCGCCGTCTCGGGCGCGCTCGGCGTCCATTTCTGGGGCACGTGGGCGGCCGTTCCGTTCTTCCTCGTCTATGGCGTCCTCTACGGTTCTGCCGGCGACAGCCGCTGGCACGAATGCGGCCACGGCACCGCGTTCAAGACGCGCTGGATGGACGATTCCGTCTATCACCTCGCCAGCTTCTTCATGCTGCGCGAGCCCACGATCTGGCGCTGGAGCCACACCCGCCACCACACCGACACGATCGTGGTGGGCCGCGACCCCGAGATCGCCTCGCCACGGCCGCCGAACTTCCCGGTGCTGCTGCTGAATTTCCTCGCCATCCCCAACGCGGTCGCCGCGCTGCGCAAGCTGGCGCTGCACGCCACCGGCCGCCTGAGCGCCGAGGAGGAGACCTTCGTGCCGGAGATGGAGCGTTCGAGGGTGTTCCTCGTCGCGCGGATCTGGTTCGCGATCTTCGCCGGCGTGGCGCTCGCCTGCGTCCTGTCGCGCTCGATCCTGCCCGCGATGCTGGTCGGCCTGCCCACGATCTACGGCGGCTGGTTTTCGCACATGGTGGGGCTCACGCAGCACGCGGGCCTGGCCGAGGACGTACTCGACCACCGGCTCAATTCGCGCACCGTCTACATGAACCCGGTGTTCCGGTTCCTCTACTGGAACATGAACTACCACGTGGAACACCACATGTTCCCGATGGCGCCCTATCACGCGCTGCCCCGCCTGCACGAGGCGATCAAGGCCGATTGCCCGCCGCCCTACCCCAGCACCTGGGCGGCCTATCGCGAGATCGTGCCGGCGCTGTTGCGCCAGGCCCGCGATCCCCGCTACCACGTGAAGCGCGAATTGCCGGCCGGCGCCTCCGCCGTGCCGCACGATTTCGACCACCGCTCCGTGGCGGCGGGCTGAACCATCGGGAGACTGGAATGGCCGGGAATTGGGTGGACGCTTGCGCGGCCGGGGACATCGACCAAGAGGACGTGATCCGCTTCGACCATTCGGGCCGCACCTTCGCGATCTATCGCTCGCCCGACGATTCCTATTTCGCCACCGACGGGCTGTGCACGCACGAACAGGTGCATCTGGCCGACGGGCTGGTGATGGACGAGATCATCGAGTGCCCCAAGCACAACGGCCGGTTCGACTACCGCACGGGCGCCGCCAAGGGCGCGCCGGTGTGCGTCGACCTCAAGACCTATCCGGTCAAGGTCGAGGGCGGTCGCGTGATGATCGACCTCGGATGAGCGCCGCGCCGCGCGTCGTCGTCGTCGGCGCGGGCGAGGCCGGCGCGCGCGCGGCCATGGCGCTGCGCGAGGCTGGGCACGTGGGCGAGGTCGTCCTGCTGGGCGCCGAGGCGCATGCGCCCTACGAGCGCCCACCGCTGTCGAAGGCGGCCATCGTCGACGACGAGCCGGCCTTCCCCGCCATCGCGGCGGCGGCCGACCTCGCGGGCCGCGGCGTCGAGCATCGGCGCGGCGCGACGGTCGTCGCGATCGACCGCGCGGCCGGCGAGGTCGCGCTCGCCGACGGCGGGCGCGTGCCCTACGGACGCCTGATCCTCGCCACCGGCGCCGAGCCGCGACGGCTCGCGATCCCGGGCGGCGAACATGCGCTGACCCTGCGCGACTGGGGCGACGCGGCGCGCATCCGCCGTCATCTCGCGCCCGGCGCCCGGCTCTGCGTGATCGGCGCCGGCTTCATCGGCCTCGAACTGGCGGCTTCCGCGCGCGCGCGGGGCTGCGCGGTGAGCGTGATCGAACCGCTGCCGCGCCCGCTGGTGCGCGCGGTGCCCGCGCCGCTGGCCGAACGCCTCGCCGCGCGCCACCGCGCCGAGGGGGTGGACCTGCGCTGCGGGATCGGCGTCGCCTCGATCGCGGTCGAACGCGACGGCGAGCCCTTCACCATCGCCCTGACGGACGGGACGACGCTGGGCGCCGACCTCGTGGTGGCGGGGATCGGCGCGTCGCCGCGCGTCGAGCTCGCCAAGGCGGCCGGGCTCGCCATCGACAACGGGATCGCGGTCGACGGGGCCATGCGCACGTCGGATCCGCGCGTGTTCGCCATCGGCGATTGCGCGTCCTATCCGCTCGCGCTGCTCGACGGGCGGCGCGTGCGGCTGGAATCCTGGCGCAACGCGCAGCAACAGGGCGAGCGCGCCGCGCGCGCGATCGCCGGCGACGAGCCGGGCGTGGCGGCCCCGTCCGACGCCGTGCCGTGGTTCTGGTCCGACCAATACGACCTGCACCTGCAGATCGCCGGCCTGCCCGACGGCGCAGCGCCCTTCGTCGAGCGCCCGCTCGGCGACGGCGCGATCATGCTGCTTCAGGCCGCGCCCGACGGGCGCCTGCTCGCCGCCGCCGCGCTGGGGCCGCTGGGCGCGGTCGCGCGCGACATGCGCATCGTCGAGACGCTGATCGCACGCCGCGCCAGGCCAGACATGGCCGCGCTCGCCGACCCCGCGACCAAGCTGAAGGGGCTGCTGCGGTAAGGGACCGGGAGCCCCCCGTCCGCAACCCTTTCTTGACGCTCGAGGCGCATCCTGCCGCGCCCGGGGACCGTGCCCAATGAAGACGATCACGATCTACGCGGCGAATTCGCTGATGAATTTCGTCGTCGGCCTCGCGGTTGCGCGCTGGCTGGGACCGCACGAATACGGACGTTTCGCGCTCGGCCTTTCGGTGGCGGCCTTCCTGGCGATGGCCTTCTTCGACTGGACGCGGCTGTGCGCGATCCGCTTCTATTCCGAGGAGACGCGGGTCGGGAACCCGCGCATCCGCGCCACGCTGGACGCCGCCTTCGCCACGGCCGCCGGCATCGTCGCGCTCGGCGCCGCGATCCTCGCGCTGGCCGGCGTAAAGGTCGCCGCCTCGACCGGGCTCCTGTTCGCCGCCGCGCTCGGCGGGGCGACGATGGGCCTCTACGAATATCAAACGGCCCTCCTGCGCGCCCGTTTCGCCGACCGCGCCTACGCCCACCTCGTATTGGCGCGCAACGCCTTCGCGCTCGTCGTCTCGGCGGGCGGCGCCTATGTTTTCCATTCGGCGCTGTTCGCTCTGTTCGCCTTCAGCGCCAGCTCGTTCTTCGGCATGGCGTTCGCGATCGCCGACCTGCGCGACGGCGCGGGCTTCCGTCTTCTCGCCGACCGGGCGCAGATGTCGGTGTTCGTGCGCTACGCGGCGCCAATCCTCGCCTCCGACGTGCTCTACCAGGCCGTGCCGCTGGGCAACCGCGCGCTGATCTCGCTGGGCCTCGGCTATGCCGCGACGGGGCGCTTTTCGCTGCCCTTCGACCTCGGCATCAAGCTGTTCGGCGCGCTGGGCGCGACGCTCGACGTGCTGCTGTTCCAGCTCGCGGTGCGCGCCGAGCGCGTGCACGGCGTCGAGACGGCGCAAGCGCAGGTCGCCCGCAACATGGCCCTGGTGGTCGCCGTCGCCGCGCCGGTCGCCACCGGCCTGTGGCTCGTCTTGCCGAGTTTGAACGCCCTGCTGATCCCGCCGGAGTTCCGGGCGACCTTCGCGCCCTATCTGACGGTCCTCTTGCCCGGCCTGTTCGCCTTCGTCGTCGGCCAATATGCCGCGATGCCGGTGCTCAAGCTCGCCCATCGCACGGCGCCGGTGTTCCGCGCCGGGCTCGCGGCGGTCGTCGTCGATTTCGCGCTCGTCGCGCTAACGCGGGGGCGGACCGACGCTTCGGGCTTCGTGCTCGCCCAATCGGCCTCATTCGTCGCCGGGGCGTTCGCCTTGGCGGTCTCGGCGGCGCGGCTCGGTCCCGCCTTGCCGCCCGCAAAGGATTGGCTGGCGCCGCTCGTCGGCTGCCTTGCGATGGCGGCCGCGGTGTGGCCGTTGCGCGGCTTGCCGCCGGGCGCGCCGGCTTTGGCGTTGCAGGCGGCGGTCGGGGCCGCGGTCTATGCCGCCGCCTTGTGGGCGGCGGACGTCGCCGGACTGCGCGCCGAGATCACGGCTCGGTGGAAGCCGCCGGGCGCGCCGGCGGCCCCGATCTAAGCCGCCTCAGGCGGTGCGCGCCTCGGAATCGACCGCCCAGACGCCCGGACCGAGGGCCGCGATCGCCAAAAACCCGAAGCAAAACAGGATCACCGCCTCGCCGCCGTTCTCAAGCGGGAAAAACCCTCGCTCGATGTGCATCAGAAAATAGGCGACTGCCATTTCGCCGGAGCAAATGAACGCCGCCAATCGCGTCATGAAGCCCGCGGCGATCAATGCCCCGCCGACGGTCTCGATGATCCCGGCCGCGAGCAACAGCGGCGGCAAATGCGGCATCGGCATGGGAACCGGGAAGCCGAACAGCTTCGACAGGCCATGCTCGAGGAACAACAGGCCGATGACGACCCGGAAAACGCTCAAGATCTGACCATTGTAGCGCAAAAGCCAAGCGAATTTCATGCAGACCCCCGGATGTCGCCGGCGAAAGACGCCGACCCGGTTCGCACCATGGGCGATCATTGGGGCGAATTGCGGAGCGAACCCTTGCGTCAAAGCAATCGGACATTCGCCGCCGGCCAATTCGGCCGCTCGACGCTTTGGCGCGTTTCGTGCTTGTTCCAATACGTGATCGGGCCATTGCACCGGGCTCGAACGCACTTGGCCTCCCGGTGCCTTCGTGCAAGGAGGCGTTGCAACGTTTCGATGGGAAACCCCATGACCGCCCTGCGCGCCGCCGTTCCATCCGCCTCCGAAGCGAGCGACAAGGACGGGCCGCTGCGCGACGACATCCGCCTGCTCGGCCGATTGCTCGGCGACACCGTGCGCGAGCAGGAAGGGCAATCGACGTTCGACTTGGTTGAGCGCATCCGCCAGACGTCGATCCGCTTCCACCGCGACGGCGACGCGACGGCGCGGCGCGAACTGGAGGCGATACTCGACGGCATGTCGGCCGACCAGACGGTCAAGATCGTCCGCGCCTTCAGCTATTTCTCGCACCTCGCCAACATCGCCGAGGATCAGCACCACATGCGCCGCAACCGCGCGCATCTGGCGGCGGGTTCGGCGCCGCGCGCGGGTTCGCTGAAGCGCGCCTTCGCGCGCGCCAAGGCGGCGGGCGTCGCGCCTTCGGCGCTGCGCGCGTTCTTCGCCGGCGCGCTGATGCGCCCGGTGCTGACGGCGCACCCGACCGAGGTGCGTCGCAAGAGCACGATCACGCGCGAGATGGAGGTCGCGAGCCTTCTCGACGCGCGCGAACGCTGCGTCACCGACGAGCAGATGGCGGAAAACGACGCCAAGCTGCGGGTCGCCATCCTCACCTTGTGGCAGACGACGTTGCTGCGCCTCACCAAGCCGACGGTGCTCGACGAGGTCGCCAACGGCATCAGCTATTACGACCACACGTTCCTGCGCGAGGTTCCCGAGGTGCATTGCGCGGTGGAGGACGAGCTCGACCGGCTCGATCCCGCCGGCGCGGGGACGCCCTTGCCGAGCTTCCTGCGCATCGGCTCGTGGATCGGCGGCGACCGCGACGGCAACCCGTTCGTCACCGCCGCGGTGCTGCGCGAGACGATGCGGCTGCAAAGCTCGCGCATCCTGCGCCATTACCTCGACGAGATGCACGAGCTCGGCGGCGAGCTGTCGCTGAGCGGCCCGACCCTTCGCGTGTCGCCGGAATTGCAGGCGCTCGCCGACGCCTCCCCGGACCGCTCGCCGCGGCGCGAGCACGAGCCCTATCGGCGCGCCATCGCCGGCCTTTACGCGCGGCTGGCCGCCACGGCGGCCGCGCTCGACCACATGGAAGCGCCCCGCCACCCCGCCGGCGACGCGCCGCCCTACGCGACGCCGGCGGAGTTCGCCGCCGACCTCGCCGTCATCGCCGGCTCGCTCGAACGCAATGGCGCGCGCATCCTCGCCCGCGCGCGGCTGCGCAGGCTGCGCCGCGCGGTCGATTGCTTCGGCTTCCACCTCGCCACGCTGGACCTGCGCCAGAATTCCGAGGTCCACGAGCGCACCGTCGCCGAGATCTTCGAGGCGGCGGCGCCGGGCACGGGCTATGCCGGCCTCGACGAGGAGGCCCGCGTCGCGCTGCTGGCGCGCGAGCTCGAAAGCCCGCGACCGCTGCTGCCGCGCTTCCACGCCTGGAGCGAGGAGACGCGCGGCGAACTCGACCTGCTGCGCGCGGCGGCCGAGACGCGCGCGCTCTACGGCGCGGACGCCATCGCGACCTGCATCGTGTCCAAGACCACCAGCGTGTCGGACCTGCTCGAACTCGCGCTGCTGCTCAAGGAATCCGGCCTCGTCGGCGCCGACGGGCGCGCGGACGTCGACATCGTGCCGCTGTTCGAGACCATCGACGACCTGCGGCGCTCCGCCGACATGGTCGAGGCGCTGTTCTCGCTGCCCGCGTTCCGCCGCCTCGTCGCCTCGCGCGGCGACGTGCAGGAAATCATGCTCGGCTATTCGGACAGCAACAAGGACGGCGGCTTCGTCACCTCGGGCTGGGAATTGCACAAGGCCGAGATCGGGCTGATCGGCGCCTTCGCGCGCCACGGCGTGCGCATCCGGCTGTTCCACGGCCGCGGCGGCTCCGTGGGCCGCGGCGGCGGGCCGAGCCACGAGGCGATCCTGGCGCAGCCGCCCGGCGCGGTGGACGGCCAGATCCGCGTCACCGAACAGGGCGAGATCATCGCCTCGAAATACGCCAACCGCGAGGTCGGCCGGCGCAACCTCGAGATCCTCGTCGCCGCCACGATGGAGGCTTCGCTGGTCGAGCGCGGCCGCGCCGCGCCGCCGCCGCGCTTCCTCGCCGCGATGGAGGAGCTGTCCGCCTCCGCATTCGCCGCCTATCGCGACCTCGTCTACGAAACGCCGGGCTTCGAGGATTATTTCTGGTCCTCGACCGTCATCACCGAGATCGCCACGCTCAACATCGGTTCGCGGCCCGCCTCGCGCAAGAAGACGCGTTCGATCGACGACCTGCGCGCGATCCCGTGGGTGTTCAGCTGGGCGCAATGCCGCCTGATGCTGCCAGGCTGGTTCGGCTTCGGCGCGGCGGCGGGGGCCTTCCTCGCCGCGCACCCCGCCGACGGGCTGGACACGCTGCGCGCGATGAACCGCGACTGGCCGTTCTTCCGCACGGCACTGTCCAACATGGACATGGTGATGGCCAAGAGCAGCCCGGCGATCGCCTCGCGCTATGCGGCGCTGGTGACGGACGCACCGCTGCGCGAGCGCGTGTTCGGCCGGCTGGAGGCGGAGTGGCGCGCCAGCGTCGAGAAGCTCAACGCCGCGATGGGGCAGAAGGCGCTGCTCGAGGGCAATCCGCTGCTCGACCGCTCGATCCGCAACCGCTTCCCCTATCTCGACCCGTTGAACCACGTGCAGGTGCAGCTGCTCCACCTGATGCGCCACGCCGCCGCGTCCGACCGCGTGCTGACGGCCATCCAACTCACGATCAACGGCATCGCGGCGGGCCTGCGCAACTCGGGGTGAGCCGATGCCGACGTTCGACGACCGCGAAGAGGCCTTCGAGCGCCGCTTCGCGCAGGATGGCG
>JAGWKJ010000111.1 GCA_028865375.1 Hyphomicrobiales bacterium
TCTTGATTCCCGGTTGCGGGATGATCGCGTGGGGCAAGGACAAGAGCGAGAGCCGCGTCACGGCGGAATTTTATAACTGCGCCGTGGAAGTTATGCGCGGCGCGGAGGCGATTGATAAATACATCGCGCTGCCCCAGCAGGAGGCGTTCGACATCGAGTATTGGCTGCTCGAAGAGGCGAAGCTGGAACGGATGCCCAAGCCCAAGCCGCTCGCCGGCCGCGTCGCGCTGGTCACCGGGGGCGCGGGGGGAATCGGCCGCGCCGTCGCCGCCCGCCTGATGGCCGACGGCGCCTGCGTCGCGCTGGCCGACGTCGACGCGGCCGCGCTGGAAGCGGCGGTCGCCGACTTCTCCGCGCGCTTCGGCAAGGACGCGGTCGCCGCCGTGCGCTGCGACGTCACCGACGAGGCCGCGGTCGCCGGCGCGTTCCGCGACGCCTGCGTCGCCTTCGGCGGGCTGGACATCCTCGTGTCGAACGCCGGCATCGCCTCGGCCTCGCCGTTCGAGGACACGACGCTCGATCTGTGGAACCGCAACCTGTCGCTGATGGCGACCGGATATTTCCTCGTCGCGCGCGAGGCGTTCCGGCTGTTCAAGGCGCAGAAGGGCGGCAACGTCGTGTTCGTCGCCTCCAAGAACGGGCTGGCCGCGTCGCCCGGCGCGGCCGCCTATTGCACCGCCAAGGCGGCCGAGATCCACCTCGCGCGATGCTTGGCGCTCGAAGGCGCGCCGCTGGGCGTGCGCGTGAACACGATCAACCCCGACGCGGTGCTGCGCGGCTCCAAGATCTGGCAGGGCGAATGGCGCGCGCAGCGCGCGGCCTCCAACAAGGTGGCCGAGGACGACCTCGAGGAGGTCTACCGCCAGCGCTCGCTGCTGAAGCTGCCCGTGTTCCCCGAGGACGTCGCCGACGCCGTGCATTATTTCGTCTCCGACGCGTCGGCCAAATGCACCGGCAACATCCTGAACGTCGACGCCGGCAACCAACAATCCTTCACGCGCTGACCGGGAGGATCCGATGGCCTATGCGATTCCCGCCTCGCTGATCGAGGAGGCCAACGCCGCGGCGCGGCCGGCCAACGACGAGGATTTCCACGCCCTGTCGCGCACGCTCGCGCGCCGGGGTCGCGACGCCGAGGCCGCCACGGCGCAGGTCGCGCGCTTCGCGGTCGCCGTGCCGACCTGGGGCGTCGGCACCGGCGGCACCCGGTTCGCGCGCTTTCCGGGTCCCGGCGAGCCGCGCGGCATCTTCGACAAGCTGGAGGATTGCGCGACGATCCACGCGCTTACGCGCGCGACGCCGACTTGTTCGCCGCATTTCCCGTGGGACGAGGTCCCCGACCTCGCGGAGTTGCGGCAGCGCGCCGAGGCGCTGGGCGTCGGCTTCGACGCGGTCAATTCCAACACGTTCCAGGACCAGCCCGGCCAGGCCCGCTCCTACAAGTTCGGCTCGCTGTCGCACGTCGACGCGGCGACGCGCGCGCAGGCGGTCGAGCACAATTTGCGCTGCATCGAGATCGGCCGGGCGCTCGGCTCGAAGGCGCTCACGGTCTGGATCGCCGACGGCTCGAACTTCCCCGGACAATCGCACCTCGGCCGCGCGTTCGACCTGTACTTGGAGTCGATGGCGGCGATCTATGCCGGGCTGCCCGCCGACTGGCGCGTCTTCATCGAGCACAAGGTCCACGAGCCGGCCTTCTATTCGACCGTGATCTCCGACTGGGGCACGAGCCTGATGGCGGCCCACGCGCTGGGGCCGAAGGCCGCCTGCCTCGTCGACCTCGGGCACCATGCGCCCAACGTCAACGTCGAGCAGGTGGTCGCGCGGCTCGTGCGCGCCGGGCGGCTGGCGGGCTTCCACTTCAACGATTCGAATTACGGCGACGACGACCTCGACACCGGCTCGGCGAACCCGTTCCGCCTGTTCCGCGTGTTCGACGTGCTGGTCGACGCGGAGCTGGGCAAGGCGCCCGGTTTCGACCCCGCCTACATGCTCGACCAGTCGCACAACGTCACCGACCCGATCGAGAGCCTGACGTGCTCGGCCATCGAGGCGCAGCGCGCCTACGCCCGCGCGCTGCTGGTCGACCGCGAAGCGCTCGCCGCCGCGCAGGAAGCCGACGACGTCCTGCTCGCGCACAGGATCTTCAAGGAAGCCTACGAGACCGACGTCACGCCGCTGCTCGCCGAGGCGCGTCGTCGCGCCGGCGGCGCGATCGATCCGCTCGCGGTCTACCGCCGCTCCGGCTATCGCGCGCGCAAGGCGCAGGAGCGGCCGGACGCCGGCGGCACGCGCTCGGGCATCGTTTGAACGGTCCGCTCAGGGCACGACGGCGTCGATGATCCGGCGGTAGATCCGCGCCAGCGTCTCGATGTCGGCGACGGCAGCGCGTTCGTCGACTCCGTGCATCGACGCGCCGACGAGGCCGAACTCGACCACCTCGCAATGGTCCTTGAGGAAGCGCGCGTCGGACGTGCCGCCGGTCGTCGAGGCCTCCGGCCGGCGGCCGGTCTCGGCCTGCGCGGCGTCGGCGACGAGCGCCGCGAAGCCGCCGGCCGGCGTGACGAACGATTCGGCGTTCGACGGGTCGAAGGTCAGCGTCCAGGGCGCGCCGGCGCCGGCGCCGGCCGCGCGCGCGCGCAATTCGGCGGCGAGCGAGGCCGCCGTCCAGCGATCGTTGAAGCGCACGTTGAACGTGGCGCGCGCGCGGGCGGGAATGACGTTGGCGGCGGGGTTGCCCACGTCGACCGTAACGAACTCGAGGTTCGAGGCGACGAAATGCGCACTGCCCTCGTCGAGCGGCCGGCCGTCGAGCGCGCGCATCAGGCGCATCAACGCGGGCACCGGGTTCAGCGCGCGTTCGGGATAGGCGACGTGGCCCTGCACGCCGTCGACGACGAGGCGGCCGGTCAGCGATCCGCGCCGGCCGATCTTCATCATGTCGCCGAGCGCGTCGGGGTTGGTCGGCTCGCCCAGCAGGCAATGGTCGAAGACCTCGCCCTGCGCGCGCGCCCATTCGAGCGCCGGCGCCGTGCCGTTGACCGCGGGGCCTTCCTCGTCGCCGGTCAACAGGAACGAGATCGCGCCCTTCGGTGCGCCGCGATCGCGCAATCGACCGGCGGCCGCCGCGATCAGGCAGGCGACGGCGCCCTTCATGTCGCAGGCGCCGCGGCCGTAGAGGTCGCCGCCGTCGAGCTCGCCGCCGAACGGCGCGTGGCGCCACGCGGCCTCGTCGCCGACGGGCACGACGTCGACGTGGCCCGCGAGCAGCAGGTGCGGCCGGCCGGCGCCGGCCTTGGCGAACAGGTTCTCGACCGGCGCCGTGCCGGGCGCCTCGAAGCGCAGGCGATGGGTCGCGAAGCCCGCCGCCTTCAGCGCCGTCTCGCACAGGTCGAGCGCGGCGCCGGCGTCGGGCGTCACCGAGGGCGCGCGCAGCAGCGCGCGGGCGATCGCCAGCGCGTCGGCCGGGTCGGGCGCGCCGCTCAACGGCCGAAGGTCCAGATCGCGTGGCCCGCGGCGGCCGCGAAGGCGAGGTCGCCGAGGCGCGGCGCGAGGACCAACCAGTTCGGCCCGACCCAATGGGCGAACGCCAGCGCGAAGGCCGCGACCGGGACGGCGAAGCCGAGCGCGGTCGGCGCGCCGATCGCGCGGGCGCGCTTGACGGTCAGGAAATGGTAGCACACGCACAGGAACATGAAGCCCAGCGTGAACAGCGTGGCGACGCCGACCATCTGCACGCCCAGCCCGACGTCGAGCGCGGCATAGAGCAGGACGAGGCCCGCCGCGGCGACCGCCAGCCACGCCGCCCCGCGCCGCCAGTCGGCGGCGCCGATCGTCCCGTCCTGCGAGCGATACAGGAAGCCGAAGCCGGCGCGTTCGGCCATCAGTCCCTCAGCAGTTCGTTGATGCCCGTCTTCGAGCGCGTCTGCGCGTCGACCGTCTTCACGATCACGGCGCAATAGGTGGAGGGCCCCCAATCCTTGCCCGGCAAAGGCCGGCCGGGCAGGTTGCCCGAGACGACGACCGAATAGGGCGGCACGTGGCCGACGTGGATCTCGCCCGTCGCGCGATCGACGATCTTGGTCGAGGCGCCGATGTAGACGCCCATCGCCAGCACGGCGCCGCGCCCGACCACGACGCCCTCGACCACTTCCGAGCGCGCGCCGATGAAGCAATCGTCCTCGATGATCGTGGGGCCCGCCTGCAACGGCTCGAGCACGCCGCCGATGCCCACGCCGCCCGACAGGTGCACGTTGCGGCCGATCTGCGCGCAGGAGCCCACCGTCGCCCAAGTGTCGACCATCGTGCCTTCGCCGACATGCGCACCGAGGTTGACGAACGACGGCATCAGCACGGCGCCCTTGGCGACGAACGCGGAGCGGCGCACGACGCAGCCCGGCACGGCGCGAAATCCGGCCGCCGCGAACTGGTCGGGCCCCCAGCCGACGAACTTCGAGGGCACCTTGTCCCACCAATGCGCGCCGCCGGGCGCGCCGGGGATCGCGGCCATGTCGCTGAGGCGGAACGACAGCAGCACCGCCTTCTTCAGCCACTGATGGACCCGCCAGGACTTCGCGCCCTCGGCGCCGGCGATCTTCTCGGCGACGCGCAAGGCGCCGCGGTCGAGCAGGTCGAGCGTCTCCTCGACGGCATCGCGCGTGTCGCCCTTGGTCGAGGCGCCGATCTCGGCGCGCCGCTCGAAGGCGTCCTCCACGATCCGTTCAAGCGCCTTCACGTCCGTCATGTCGCGTTCCCCCGCCGGCCGACGCCGAGAGCCCGCTCGGCGCGGGCGATGTCGCGCGCTTGTTCCGGGAAGGCCGGCGGGTTGTCAATGCGACGCGCCGAAGCGGCCGGTTGCGCGCCCGCGCGGGGCCGCGATAGGGTCGCGGCTCCGCGCTACGACGGGGTCGCATGTCCTACAATTCCGCGAAATGGTGGCCCGGCGCGCTGTTGGCGGCGGTCGGTTGGGCGGCGATGAACGCGGGGACGACCGGCGCCGTCGAAGGCGACCTCGTCGCCCGCGCGGGACGGGCGGTCGGCGACATGACGATGGCGACCGCGACGCTCGCGGCGTCCGGCCGCGACGTGTCGCTCGCCGGCGCGGCGTTCACGCCCGCCGCGCGCGAGGCCGCGTCGATCGCGGCGCTGAAGACGCCGGGCGTGCGGCTCGTCGATTCCGCCGGCGTGACGACGGTTCCCGTCGCCAAGCCCTATGTCTGGCGTGCGCGGCTCGGCCAAGGCGCGATCGCGCTGTCGGGCTCGGCGCCCGACAAGGCGAGCCGCGACGCTTTGTTCGCGGCCGCCAAGGCGGCGGCGCCCGGCGGCGTCGCGTCCGACAAGATGAATTACGCCGCCGGCGCGCCCGCCGATTACGCGGCCGCTTCCGCCTTCGCGTTTTCGCTGCTGCCGAAATTCGCGACGGCCGACGCCTCGCTGACCGACGGCGTGCTGTCGGTGGCCGGCGCCGCGAAGGATCCGGCGTCCTATGCCGCGGCGCTCGACGCGTTGAAGTCGCCGCCCGGACAGGTGGCCGTCGGCACGGTCGCCGTGACGCCGCCTCCGGTCGCGCCTTACGTCTGGTCGGCGACGTCCGACGGCAAGGCGCTGAGGATCGAAGGCGACGTGCCCGACCCGCCGGCGCGCGCCGCCACGCTCGCCGCGGCGAAGGCCGCCGCGCCGGCCATGGGCGTCGAAGACGTCGGCGTTTACGCGTCGGGCGCGCCGACGGGCGATTACGCGGCGGCCAAGGCCGCGGCGCTGGTCGCGCTGGCCGGCCTCGCCTCGGGCGAAGCGAGGTTCGAGGACGCGAACGTTTCGTTGCGCGGCACGGCCAAGTCCTATGACGATCCCGTTTCCTTGGCGGCCGCCTTCGCCAAGGCGCTGCCGCCGGGATTCTCCCTCGCGAAGGCGGACGTCGCCCCGGCGGTCGCCAAGCCCTATCTGTTTTCGCTCGAACGCGGCGCGCAAGGCGTGACGCTCGACGGCTTCGCGCCCGACGACGCGGCGCGCGACGCGGCGATATCCGTCGCCAAGGGGGCTGGCCTGGGCGCCGTGACCTCGCATCTGCGGATCGCATCGGGCGCGGTGGCGGGCGTCGATTATCCGGCGACCGAAGCGGCGGCGCTCGCCGCGCTGAAATCGCTGACGACGGGCAGGGTCGCGCTGTCGGACGCGTCCGCGTCGATCACGGGGATCGCGCCCTCGGCCGAGGCGGCGATCGCGGCGACCGAAGCGCTCGCGCGATCGGGGCCGGGCGTCGCAGTCGTCTCGAACGCGATCGAAGCGCCGCCCGCACTTCCGCCGCCACCGCCGCCGCCCGCGCCGGTGGCCGACGCATCGTCGCCCCCGTCCGCGCCCGTCGCCGCCGACGGTCCGCCGCTCGCCGCCGCGCAATGCCAATCCGCGCTGAACGACGACCTGGCGTCCGCGACGGTGAAATTCGCCACCGGCAAGGCGGCGCTCGATCCGGCGTCCTATCCGCTGCTCGGCCATGTCGCGGCGACCGCCTTGCGCTGCGCCGCCGCAAAGCTCGAAGTCGACGGCTACACGGACGACATGGGAGACGCGGCGGCCAATGTCGCGCTGTCCGAACGCCGTGCGCGCTCGGTCGTGGCCTTCCTGATCGGCGCGGGGGTGTCCGGCGACCGTCTGAGCGCGAAGGGCTTGGGCGCCGCCGACCCGGTCGCCGACAATTCGACGTCGGCGGGCCGCGCCAAGAACCGCCGCATCGAGATCAAGGTCGTGCCGTGACCGCGCGCGCGGAGGAGCTTTTCGATGGTCTATGACGTTTCGCAAATCTGGGGCTGGCTCGTCGCCATGCTGGCGCTGGGCCTCGTCGTCGGATGGGTCACGTGGCGCGCGGGGCCGGGGCCGGGCGTCTTCACGGGCTGGTTGCGCTGGGCGGCGGTCGCGTTCGCGGCCGGCATCGTCGTCGCCTATTTCGATTGGTTGCCGGGCCGCTCCGGCTTCTGGCTGGAGACGGCGCTGCTCGCCTTCGCGAGCTATGTCCTCGGCTGCTTCCTCGGCGGGACGTTCCACCGGCTGTTCGCCGGCGAAAGCGACGTCGGCGCGCCGCCGGGGCACGAACCCCGTTGAGCGCGCGCGACGCCGCGCCGCCGGGAACCCCGAGCGGCGCCGACCTGCTGTGCGACGCGCTGGTCGCCAACGGGGTCGCGACCTGCTTCGCCAATCCCGGCACGTCGGAAATGCATTTCGTCGCCGCGCTCGACCGGCGACCGGAGATCCATTGCTCGCTCGCGCTGTTCGAGGGCGTGGCGACCGGCGCCGCCGACGGTTACGCGCGCGTCGCGGGGAAGCCGGCCGCGGTGCTGTTGCATACCGGGCCGGGGCTCGGCAACGGCCTCGCCAACCTGCACAACGCGCGGCGGGCCGGCACGCCCATGCTGGTCGTCGTGGGCGACCACGCGACGCATCACCTGCGCCATGACGCGCCGCTGACGAGCGACATCGACGCCATCGCCGGCGCCTGCGCGATCGACGTGCGTCGCGTGCGCTCGACCGCGGCGATCCCGCGCGACGTGGCGGCGTCGCTGTCGGCCGCCCTGACGAAGCGCGGCCCGGCGGTCCTGATCCTGCCCGCCGACCTTTCGTG
>JAGWKJ010000112.1 GCA_028865375.1 Hyphomicrobiales bacterium
GCGCCAGCGCGTCGACGAAGCGGTCGACGAAGCGCGGCTTGCGGCTGCGCGCGGCCAGATGCAGCACGACCTCGGTGTCGGTGGTCGACTGGCAGATCGCGCCGTCGCGGATCAGCTCGCGACGCAACGCGAGGCCGTTGGTGAGGTTCCCGTTGTGGGCGACCGCGAAACCGCCGCCGTCGAGCTCGGCGAACAGCGGCTGCACGTTGCGCAGCGCCGTCTCGCCGGTGGTCGAATAGCGCACGTGGCCGATCGCCGCGCGGCCCGGCAGGCGCTCGATCGCCGCGCCGTCGGAGAAATGGTCGCCGACGAGGCCGAGCCTGCGCTCGGCGTGGAAGCGCCCGCGGTCGAACGAGACGATGCCGACCGCCTCCTGCCCGCGATGCTGGAGCGCGTGCAGGCCGAGCGCGGTCAGCGCGGCGGCCTGCGGATGGCCGAACACGCCGAACACGCCGCATTCCTCGCGCAGGCGGTCGGCGTTCGGATCGAACGTCGCCGCCGCGTCCGTCGCGAGGGCGGCGGACGGCGGCGGACTTTCGGGGTCGCGGAGCATGGGTCCCCTTAGGCCCTTTCGGCCGGCGCCACAATCGAGCGGGTCAGTTCTTGCCCGGCGAGATTTGCTTCAACAGCTTGTTGATGTCGCCGTTCCCGGTCGCGTCCGGCGGGGTCGCCGGCGCGGCAACCTGGCCGGCGCCGCCGACGTCGGCGGGCGGGGCGGGCGATTGCGCGGCCGCGCCGCCGAACGCCGGCTGCTTCTTCAGCCAGTCGGACGCCGACTTGCCGAGGTCGGGCGGCAGCAGCGCGACGAGGCCGGTGGCGGTCGAGGCCAGCACCGGACGCGCCTTGGCCTGCGACAGCCAGATCGGCTGCTTGTCGCCGACCAGGAAGACGAAGAACGCATAGGCCACGACGCACAGCAGGTAGCCGCGCCCGGCGCCGAACACGAAGCCGAGCGAGCGGTCGAGCGCGCCGATCTTGGAATTGACGACCGCGTCGGAGATCCGGGTGGTGATTATCGTCACCACGATCAGCACGGCGAAGAACACGATGGTCGCCGCCGCGACGGTCGCGAAGGTCGCCTTGTGGATGTAGGGGGCGACGAACGGCAGGACCATCGGATGGAACTTGATCGCCGCATAGGCGGCGGCGCCCCACGAGATGATCGACAGGAACTCGCGCGAAAACCCGCGCGCCATCGCGAGCAGGGCCGAGACGAGGATGACGGCGACGACCGCCAGATCGACGATGGACGGCATCGGGCCGGGGGACTCCGCTGGAAAACGTGCGGCCTTATAGCCGCGCGCGGCGGCCGCGTCACCCGTCCCGCGCGGCCTCGTCGTCGCGGACCGACGTGCCGGCGATCTCGGCCACGATTTCGGCCACCTGCGTCACCGTGACGTGGCGCAGCGGCGTCTCGGCCGCTTCGCCTTCCATCGGCGGGGCGACCGCGCGCGCGAAGCCGAGCTTGGCCGCCTCGCGCATCCGCGCGCCGGCGTGGATCGCCGGCCGCACCGCGCCCGACAGGCCGATCTCGCCGAAATGGACCGCGTCCGCAGGCAACGGCGATCCGGTCAGCGCGGAAACGAGCGCGGCGGCGGCCGCGAGGTCGGCGGCCGGTTCGCTCACGCGCAGGCCGCCCGCGACGCTGAGATAGACGTCGTGGCCGCCCAGCCGGAGCCCCGCGCGGGCCTCCAGCACGGCGAGCACCATGGCGAGGCGCGCGCCGTCCCAGCCCACCACCGCGCGCCGCGGCGTGCCGAGCGTCGAGGGGGCGACCAGCGCCTGGAATTCGACGAGCACCGGCCGCGCGCCCTCCATGCCCGCGAACACCGCCGCGCCCGGCGCGCCCGAATCGCGGCCGGCGAGGAACAACGACGAGGGGTTCAGCACTTCGGCGAGGCCCCGGCCGGTCATCTCGAACACGCCGATCTCGTCGGTGGGGCCGAAGCGGTTCTTGGACGCGCGCAGCAGGCGGAAGCGGTGCGCCGCGTCGCCTTCGAACGACAGCACCGCGTCGACCATGTGCTCGACCACGCGGGGGCCCGCGATCTGGCCGTCCTTCGTCACGTGGCCGACCAGCACGATCGCCGCGCCGCCCGCCTTGGCGCAGGCGATCAGCGCCTGCGCCGCCGCGCGCACCTGCGCCACCGAGCCCGGCGCGGATTCCACCGCGTCGGTCCACATCGTCTGGATCGAATCGACGACGACGAAGGCGGGCGGCGCGCCTTCGCGCAGCGTGGCGGCGACGTTCTCGACGCAGGTCTCGGCGGCGAGCTCGACCGCGGCGTCCGCCAGCCCGAGCCGGCGCGCGCGCAGGCGCACCTGCGCCACCGCCTCTTCGCCCGAAACGTAGATGACGCGTCGGCCGCGCCGCGCCATCGCCGCGCAGGCCTCGATCAGCAGCGTCGACTTGCCCACGCCCGGTTCGCCGCCGAGCAGGATCACCGAGCCCGGCACGAAGCCGCCGCCCGCCACACGGTCGAGTTCGCCGATCCCCGATTCGATGCGCGGCGGCGAGACGCCCTCGCCCGCAAGGCTCTCGAGCGCCACCGGCCGGCCGGGCGCGGAGCGCCGCATCGACGCCGCGCCGACCCCCGAGAACCCCGTCTCTTCGACGATCGTGTTCCAGCCGCCGCAGGATTCGCACTTGCCTTGCCAGCGCTTCGACACCGCGCCGCAGGCTTGGCAGACGAAGGCGTTGCGCGACTTGGCCGCGAGGCTCACGACGCACGCCCCGGCGCGACGGACACGGAAACATCAAGCCGCAAACGATCGATCATCGCCGAATCCACCGGTTCGAAGCCTTGCCTAACAGCGAGCAGCGAACATTTCAAGAACATTGCCGATCCACACGGCGTCGTGAAGACGGATCACGGGCGCCGCCTTGCGGCCGCCATGCTGCTTACGCAGTCTAGCGTGCCAAGAGGAACGCTCCATGCGCGACCATATCGACCAACTGTTCCCCAATTCCGGCCCGCTGAGCCGCCGGGGCCTCGTGAGGACCGGGCTCGGCGCCGGCTTTTGCGCGGCCGTCTCCCCGGTCTGGGCGCAGGTGATCCATACGCCGGCGACGGGGCTCGTGGCGGGCGAGGTGAAGGTGCCCTCGGGCGGCGTCGACATTCCCGCCTATCGCGCGATGCCCGACCGCGGCGGGCCGTTCCCCACCGTGCTGGTGATCCACGAGATCTTCGGCGTCCACGAATACGTCCAGGACGTCTGCCGCCGCTGGGCCGCGCTCGGCCATTATGCGATCGCGCCCGACCTGTTCGCGCGCGCCGGCGACGCCTCGAAGGAGGTCGATTTCGGCGCGCTGATGAAAAGCATCGTCGGCAAGACGCCGGATGCGCAGGTCGCCGCCGACCTCGACGCGACGCTCGCCTTCGCCAAGGCGAGCGGTTCGGCCGACATTTCGCGCGCCGCCGTCACCGGCTTCTGCTGGGGCGGTCGGCAGGCGTGGCTCTACGCCGCGCACAATCCGTCGCTGAAATGCGCCGCGCTCTGGTACGGCCCGCTCGATCCGCCCAAGGACGCCCTGCACCCGATGAACCCGCCCGATGTCGCCGCCGACATCAAGATCCCGGTGCTCGGCCAATATGGCGGACAGGACAAGGGCATCACGGCCGCCAACGTCGCCGACATGGAGGCGAAGCTGAGGGCCGCCGGCAAAGACTTCAAGATCGTCGTCTATCCCGACGCCGGGCACGGTTTCCACGCCGACTATCGCCCGACTTACAACAAGGCCGACGCGGCGAAGTCGTTCGAGGTCGCGGCCGCGTGGCTGAAGGCGCACGGGGTCTGAACGAGGCCCGCGTCAGGCGTCCGGCACGCGCGCGAGTTCTTCCAGCCACGGCGCCGCGCTGGAATCGCTGGGCGCGCGCCAATCGCCGCGCGGCGACAACGAACCGCCCGACGACACCTTGGGTCCGTTGGGCATCGCCGAGCGCTTGAACTGGCTCGCCTGATAGAAACGCTTGGCGAATACGCCGAGCCAGCGCTTGATCTCCGGCAATCCATAGGCGAGGGCGCGCGCGTCGTCCGTCATGTTGGGCGGCCAGCGACCGCGCGTCGCGTCCCCCCAGGCTGCCAGCGCGAGGAATGCGATCTTGCGCGGGCCGAAGCCGTAGCGCGTGGCATGGAACAGCGTGAAGTCCTGCAACGCATACGGGCCGACGATCGCCTCGGTCGATTGCGGCTTCTCGCCCGGCGCCACCGGCACGAGCTCGGGCGAGATCTCGGTGGCGAGAACCTCGTCGAGCGCGCGCGCGGCCGCTTCGCCGAACCGGCCCTCCGCCGCCACCCAGCGGATCAGGTGCTGGATCAGCGTCTTGGGAACCGAGGAATTGACGTTGTAATGCGCCATCTGGTCGCCGACGCCATAGGTGCACCAGCCCAGCGCCAGCTCCGACAGGTCGCCCGTGCCCACCACCAGCGCGCCTTTCGCGTTGGCGAGGCGGAACAGCAGCGAAGTCCGCGCGCCCGCCTGCACGTTCTCGAACGTCACGTCGTGGACCGCCTCGCCGCGGGCGGCGGGATGGCCGATGTCGGCCAACATGCGCCGGCAGGCTTCGGTGACGTCGATCTCGGCGGCGTCGACCCCCAGCGCGCGCATCAGCGCCCAAGCGGTCGCCTTGGTGCGCTCGCTCGTGGCGAAGGCGGGCAGCGTATAGGCGTGGATGGCGGAGCGCGGGAGGCCCAGCGCGTCGAAGGCGGTGGCGCAGACGAGAAGCGCGTGCGCCGAATCGAGCCCGCCCGAGACGCCGATCACGACGCCCTTGGCGCCCGAGGTGGCGATGCGCTGGCGCAGCCCCGTCGCCTGGATGTTGAACGCCTCGTAACAGAGCTCGGCCAGCCGCGCGTCGTCGTCGGGCACGTAGGGGAAGCGGGGCGCCGCGCGTTCGAGCGGCACGGCGCGGTCGCGCGGCGCGCCCAGCGCGAACCGCACGCGCCGGGACGACGGCGCCTCGCGGCGCGCCTGGTCGCGGAACGTCGTCAGGCGCATCCGCTCCTGTTCGAGCCGTTCGAGGTCCACGTCGGCGAAGATGGCGGACGCTTCGGTCGCGAAGCGCGGTCCCTCGGCGAGTTCGACGCCGTTTTCGCAAACGAGGCCTTGGCCGTCCCAGGCGAGGTCGGTGGTCGATTCGCCCCAGCCGGCGGCCGAATAGAGATAGGCGGCGACGCAGCGGCCCGATTGGGCGGCCGCCAGCGTGCGTCGCCACGCCGCCTTGCCGACCGTCACGTTGCTCGCCGACAGGTTCGCCAGCACGGTCGCGCCCGCCAGCGCCGCGCGCGAGGACGGCGGGATCGGCACCCAGAAGTCCTCGCAGATCTCGACGTGCAGGCGGAACCCGGACAAGTCGCTCGCCTCGAACAATAGGTCGGCGCCGAACGGCACGTCCTCGCCGCCGACGCGGATCGTGGCGCCGGCCGGCAGGCCGTCGGCGGGCGAGAAATGCCGGCCTTCGTAGAACTCGCGATAATTGGGGAGGAAGCTCTTGGGGACCACGCCGAGCACGCGCCCGCCATGGACCACCACCGCGCAATTGTAGAGCGCGCCCTCGCGCCGCAGCGGCGCCCCGACCAGCGCGACCGGCAGCCTGCCGGCGGTGGCGGCGACGACCTCGCCCAGCGCGCTTTCGACCGCGTCGAGCAGCGCCGACTGATGCAGCAGGTCGTCGATCGAATAGCCCGACAGCGACAGTTCGGGAAACAGCACCAGGCCCGCGTCGCGTGAATGCGCCGCCTCGATGGCGCGGACCGCCTCCCGCGCGTTCTTGCCCGGATCGGCGAGCGCGACGACCGGCGTGGCGACGCACACGCGCGCGAAGCCTTGGTCGTAGAGGCTGTGGAACGAACCCATCGCGCGCCGGCGCCGGTTGGCGCGGCAAAGCCCGCGCGGCCGGGTTATCCGGCCGGGCCCTTGCGGGGTCAAGCGATCGACCGGTTCTCGGTTTACGGGACGTGCGGGCCGCGTGGCGCGACCTTCGTCGTCGATTCGGTCAGCCGGTCGAAGCGGGATTGAGGATGCCGAGCGCCGCCGCGGCTTTCGCGAGATCGCCGTCGAGCGTGGCCAGCGGCAGGCCGCTGCGCTGCGCAAGCTCAAGATAGGTCGCGTCGTAAATCGTGAGACTGAAGCGATCGGCAAGCCGGACGGTCGTCGACCACGCGAAGGCGTCCGAGTCGGCGTCGATCGAAATCGGAAGCCTGCCGAGGTCTGCGAGCGATGCGTCGCGATAGTCCGGCGTGATCCGCTTGCGTCGGATCGCGGATTGAAACGCGTTGGCGACCTCCAGTCGCCACAGGCCCGGCGCGACCGCGCCCCCCTCGCAAACGACGTCCAGAACGGCTTCCGCGGCGGGCACCGTCTCGTCGTCGAAATACCAAGCCAACGTCAGCGAGGCATCGAGCACCAAACTCACCGCCGGCCCTCGCCGACAAGTTCCTTGATGGCGAGGCCGCCGAGGGTCACGCCTTTGCGCCTTTCGCGGATGCGACGTGCGGCCTCGTTGCCGCGCTGGCGGTCAAAGGGCGCGCCGAGGGGCACCATGCGAACGACCGCCCTGCCGCGGCGCGTGATCACGACCTCTTCCCCGGCCTCGACCAAGTCGAGAAGATGGCCGAGACGGTTCTTCGCCTCAAACGCTCCGAATTCCTTCACGGCCATCTCCAATGCGCTAGCTTGCCGTCTAGCTTAATCCAGAGCGGAAGCGGCGTCGATGAGTATTCCAGCCGCTCGAACGACGCGGTGAATGGCCTGTCGGCGGGTGCGAACTTCGCCGTCATGCGGGGCGCGGCCCGCATGCGCGCTTCGATCCCGACCGGCCGTTTCAAGCGGCCAAGCGCATCACTTCAGGAAAACGTAAATGTCCACTTGCAGCTTGCCGTCCGAGGAGTCGGCGACGTCGGCCACGTATTTCTCGGCGAACAGGTCGCGCGCCTCGAGGTTCTTCTCGTCGAGATAGGCGGTGATCGCCTCGTAGGTGCCGTCGATGTTCTCGTAGGAATCGCGGTGGGGGAACACCAGCGCCTTGCCCGCCGGCGACTGGCCCCAGGAAATGCCGTCGCCCGGCGCGGCGGCGCCGGCGGCCGGCGCGGCGGCCAGCGGGATCATCGCCTGGTAGCTGAAGCCGTTGTCGTCGGTCTGCGTGTAGACGGCGAGCGCATGGCCCCGCTCGGCGACGCCCGCCTTGGCCAGCGCGTCGCGGATCGACTTGAACGCGGCATGGACGGTGGCGAAGCCGTCGTCCCAGCTCGATTTGCCGGCCATCATGGCGACCGGCCGCGCGGGAACGTCGACCGGCGTCAGCTCGGCGCCCTCGCCTGCCGTCGGCGCCGCGGCGGGCGCGGGCGGCGCGACCGGCGCCGAAGGATCGGCCGGCGCCGTCGCTTGCGCGAAAGCCGGCGTAGCGCCGACGAACAGCGACGCGGCGCCGAGCGCCATCGCGGCACGGCGCGAAAGTTTGAATTGGCCTGATCGGAAATCCATGGGCGCTCCTCGCGCTAACCGCGTCTCTATGCACCCGGCCGCGCGGGGCGCCAAGGGCGGGCGCCGACCGGGCGCGGGGT
>JAGWKJ010000429.1 GCA_028865375.1 Hyphomicrobiales bacterium
CGACGGCCGCGGACGCCGAGGGCGCGAAGCTCGAGAACCAATGGCCCTCCGCCGCCAAGGCGATCAAGGCCGCGAAATCGGCCGAGGCGTCCGGCGATCTCGAAAAGGCGCTCGCGCTCGCGACGGAAGCGAAGGCGCTCGCCGACCTCGAAGTCGCGCAGGGCAGGGACCAGGCGGCCGCCTTGGCCGCATACAAGCTCAAGTGACGAGATGAAACGCCGCGACTTCCTGAAGGCGGCCGTCGCCGCGCCTCTCGTGCTGCCTCACGCGGCTTTCGCCGCGGCGCCCGACGCGGCGGCGCTGCCGAAGTTCGGCAACGCGCGCATCATCCACCTGACCGACACGCACGCCCAGCTCGCTCCGGCCCTCTATCGCGAACCCAGCGCCAACATTGGCGTCGGCGCCGCGCGCGGGAAGCCGCCCCATCTCGTGGGCACGGCGTTCCTCGACCGTTGGAAGATCGCGCCGGGAAGTCGCGAAGCCTATGCGTTCGCCTGTCTCGACTTCGACGCGCTCGCCAAGCGCTACGGCAAGATGGGCGGGTTCGATCGGCTGGCGACCATCGTCAAGCGATTGCGCGCGGACGCGCCGCGCGGCGACGCGATGCTGGTCGACGGCGGTGACCTGATGCAGGGCAGCGGGTTGGCGAAGCTCACGGCCGGCGCCGACATGATCGCGGCGGCGAACCTGCTCGGCGTCGAGGCGCTGACCGGCCATTGGGAATTCACCTATGGCCAGGACCGGCTGCGCGCCGCACTGAAGGAATTCAAGGGAACCTTCGTCGCGCAGAACGTCTTCCTCACCGAAGACGCCGCGTTCAACGGCGCGGAAGCGTTCGACCAAGCCAGCGGCCGGGTCTTCCCTCCGTACGTCGTGCGCTCTTTCGGCGACCGTCGCGTCGGATTGATCGGCCAGGCGTTCCCTTACGTGCCGGTGGCCCATCCCAAGCGGTTCACGCCGGACTGGACGTTCGGCCTCCGCGAAACCGAACTGAAGGCGCTGGTCGAAGTCCTGCGCACGAAGGAAAAGGTCGACGCCGTCGTCCTGCTGTCTCACGACGGCATGGACGTCGACCTCAAGCTGGCAAGCCGCGTGCCCGGCCTCGACGTCGTGCTCGGCGGCCATACGCATGACGCGACCCCGGCGCCGGTCGCGGTCGCGAATTCAGGCGGCACGACCCATGTCGTCAACGGCGGATGCAACGGCAAGTTCGTGGGCTCGCTCGACCTCGATCTCGCGCCGGGCAAGCTCGCCGGCCTGCGCTATCGCCTGCTGCCGGTATTCGCCGACCTCGTCGCGCCCGACGCGGAGATGGCGGCGTTGGTCGGGAAATTGCGCGCGCCCCATGCCGCCCTGCTCGACGCCCCGCTGGCGACGCCCGGCCGCGCGCTGTGGCGGCGCGGCAATTTCGACGGGCCGACCGACGACGCGATCTGCGTGGCCTTGCTGGAAGGCCTCGATTGCCAGATCGCGCTATCGCCGGGCTTCCGCTGGGGCACGACGCTGGCGGCGGGCGAGCCCGCGCGGATGGAAGACCTGC
>JAGWKJ010000430.1 GCA_028865375.1 Hyphomicrobiales bacterium
CGCCTTCGAGGACGGACTGCTGTCGGCGCTGCGCTCGCGCAACCCCGACATCCTCGACGCGATACGCACGTCGCGCGACCTCGTCCCCGAGGTCGAGGCGAAGCTGAAGGGCGTCGTCGAGGCCTTCGCCAAGGGCTTCGCCTGAGACCCGGGCGCGCCGGCCCCGCCGCCGGCGCCCCGCCACGAGGCCACGAGGACAGGGACGCCGGACGATGCCTTCGCTGAAGGACCTCCGAAACCGCATCGCCTCCGTGAAGGCGACGCAGAAGATCACCAAGGCCATGCAAATGGTGGCCGCCGCCAAGCTGCGCCGCGCGCAGACCGCGGCCGAGGCCGCGCGCCCCTACGCCCAGCGCATGGAGGCGGTGCTCGCCGACCTCGCCGGCGCGGCGGCCGCGGGCGGCCAGGCGCCGCCGCTGCTGGCGGGCAACGGGCGCGACGGCGTGCATCTGCTGCTGGTGTGCACCGGCGAGCGCGGCCTGTGCGGCGCGTTCAACTCCGCGATCGCCCGGCTCGCGCGCGAGCGCGCCAATTCGCTCAAGGCCGCGGGCAAGACGGTGCGCATCCTGTGCGTCGGCCGCAAGGGCGCGGACATCCTGCGCCGCACGCACGGCGCCGACATCCTCGACGTGATCGACATGCGCGCCGTCAAGTCGCCGACCTTCGCCGACGTCGAGCCGATCGGTCGCCGCGTCGTCGAGATGTTCGGGAAGGGCGAGTTCGACGTCTGCACGCTGTTCTACTCCCGCTTCGGCTCGGTGATCTCGCAGGTGCCGACCGCGCTGCGCATCGTGCCGGCCGCGGTCGAGGCCAAGGAGGGCGCGGCGGCCAAGGCCGAGCCCGTCGTGCGCGAATACGAGCCCGACCAAGGCGCGATCCTCGCCCAGCTGCTGCCCCGCAACGTGACGATGCAAGTCTACCGCGCGGTGCTGGAGAACGGCGCCTCGTTCTTCGGCGCCCAGATGAGCGCGATGGACAACGCCACGCGCAACGCGGGCGAGATGGCGAAGAAATATACGCTTCGCTACAACCGCACGCGGCAGGCGATGATCACCAAGGAACTGATCGAGATCATTTCGGGCGCCGAGGCGCTCTGACCCCCGACGCAGGAGCCAACCATGTCCATGCAACCCAACCGCAGCGGCGGGCGCGTCACCCAGGTGGTCGGCGCCGTCGTCGACGTCCAGTTCGACGGCCACCTGCCCGAGATCCTGAACGCGCTCGAGACGACCAACGGCGGAAACAAGCTGGTGCTCGAGGTCGCCCAGCACCTCGGCGAGAGCACCGTGCGCTGCATCGCCATGGACGTGTCCGAGGGCCTCACGCGCGGTCAGCCGGTGACCGACACCGGACAGGCGATCTCGGTGCCGGTGGGCGAGGGTACGCTCGGCCGCATCATGAACGTCGTCGGCGAGCCCGTCGACGAGGCCGGCCCGATCAAGTCGGACGCGCGCCGCGCCATCCACCAGCCGACGCCGACCGACGTCGAGCAATCGACCGAAGCGCAGATCCTCATCACCGGCATCAAGG
>JAGWKJ010000113.1 GCA_028865375.1 Hyphomicrobiales bacterium
CAGACGCGATGCCAGCGCGGACGGTTGTGGACGCAATAACCGCGGTGGAAATGGAATCCGCCTGGACACATCCGGTAGCGGATGACGCGACGCGGGCGATTGGGCACGCAATAGGCGCCGCGAATGTGTCCGCCGGGCCCGCAAGGCCAGTTGGCTTCCGTGATCGGCTGGCCGGGAACGGCGCCGGCGGCGGCCATCGGCGCCGCGGAGGCGGGCGCGGCGGCGAACCCGGCGCCCATCGAGACGGCCAATGCGGCGGCCAAAGCGGCGGATTTCAAACGGTCGAACATGGCGAAGCCTTTCCTGTTGCCGCGGGCAAGCTCGCAAGCGCGCGGTGAACCGGCGCTGAACGTCCTCATCAGGTCGCCGTCAGCAAAAAGGCCGCCCGGAGGGCGGCCTTCGAGGCATTGCGCGGTCCGACGCTTCAGCGCCAATCGCGATGGTGGCGCCAGCCCCACGGATGGCCCCAGCCCCAGCCGAATACGACGGGAGGCGGAGGCGGCGCGTAATAATAGCCGACCGGCCGGTTCCAGACGCAATAGCCGCGCCACAGGTGCTTGTAGGGGCCGCAAGGCCAGGAGACCTGCGTGACCGGCGCCGAGACGCCGGCGGCGGTCGTGACGGGCATCGCGGTCGCGGCGGGCGCCGCCAATGCCAAGGCGCCGGCGGCCGCGAGGCCGAACAGCGCGGGTCTCAGGAAGGTGGTCATCGTGATCTCTCCGATAAGTTCTCGCCCTTGCCGCGCACGTTCGCGCAAGCGCGCTGAACCCGGCATGAACGCGCAAATCGCGGCCGCGCGACGGCGGCGGCGATCACGAAACCGCGAGCGCGATCTTGCCGAAATGGGCGCCCGATTCCATGCGAGCGTGGGCGCGCGAGGCCTCATCCAGCGGGAAGACCGAATCGATCGGCGGCTTGCAGCGGCCCGCGGACAGCAGCGGCCAGACCTTCTCTTCCAACGCCCGGGCGATCGCGGCCTTTTCGGCGATCGTTCGCGGCCTAAGCGTCGAACCGGTGTGGACGAGACGCTTCATCATCAGCGGGCGGAGGTCGACCTCGGCCTTCGGGCCGTGCAGGAATGCGATCTGCGCGATCCGTCCGCCCTCGGCCGCGGCGAGGTAGTTGCGCGAGACGTAATCGCCTCCGACCATGTCGAGGATGACGTCGGCGCCGCGACCGCCGGTCGCCTCGCGGGTCGCGGCCACGAAATCCTCCGCGCGATGGTCGATCGCCGCGTCGGCCCCGACGGCGCGGCAGGACGCGCAACGCTCCGGCCCGCCGGCGGTGACGATCACCCTGGCGCCGAACGCCTTGCCCAGCAGCGTGGCGGTGACGCCGATGCCCGATCCGCCGCCATGCACGAGCAGAGTCTCGCCGGCCTTCAAGCCGGCGCGCTCGAACACGTTGACCCACACCGTGAAGAACGTTTCGGGCAGCACGGCCGCCTGCACCATGTCGAAGCCATGCGGCACAGGCAGTGCGTGCCCCGCCGGCGCCAGCGCATATTGGGCGTAGCCGCCGCCCGGCGTCAGCGCTGTCACCGCGTCGCCGACCTTCCAGCGCGCGACGCCGGCGCCGATCGCCGCGACCTCGCCCGCGACTTCGAGGCCTGGCAGGTCGGACGCGCCGGGCGGCGGCGGATAGGCGCCCTGCCGTTGCAGCGCGTCGGGACGGTTCACGCCCGCGGCGCGGACGCGGACCAGGATTTCGCCGGCGCCGGGCGAGGGCACCGCGCGCGTCTCGGCGACGAGGACTTCGGGGCCGCCGGGCTTGGAGATCGCGACGGCGCGCATGGTGGAAGGCAGGGTCATGGCGGGACCCTATCCGGGGAAGCGACCAACCGCCATCGGCCGATCCGCCTGGCGGCCCCATCGAAAAATCCGCGTTCTCGCACCGCTTGACCTTTTCCTTCGCGTGCCACTAAATCACGAAATGCGTCACGCGCTCGTCGTATCCGTCGCGCCGGTAACCGGGAGGGGCTGAGCCCTTTTCTCCCGCCGCCGGCGCGCATCGAGGCCCCTCCGGGGCCTTTTTTATTGCCCGCGCGACCGAAAACCCGCAGAAGACCGCATCCGAGGACAGAAGCATGTCGAAGCAGATGAGCGGCGCCGAGATGGTGGTGCAGGCCCTGAAGGACCAGGGCGTCGACACCATTTTCGGCTATCCGGGCGGCGCGGTGCTGCCGATCTACGACGCCTTGTTCCACCAGAACCACGTGCGTCACGTGCTGGTGCGCCACGAACAGGGGGCGGCCCACGCCGCCGAAGGCTACGCGCGTTCGACCGGCAAGGTCGGCGTGCTGCTCGTCACCTCGGGACCCGGCGCGACCAACGCCATCACCGGCCTCACCGACGCGCTGCTCGATTCGATCCCGCTGGTGTGCATCACCGGCCAGGTGCCCACTCACCTGATCGGATCCGACGCGTTCCAGGAATGCGACACCACCGGCATCACGCGCTCCTGCACCAAGCACAATTATCTCGTGCGCCGCGTCGAGGATCTCGCCCGCGTCCTGCACGAGGCGTTCTACGTCGCCGCCAGCGGACGGCCGGGGCCGGTGGTGATCGACATCCCCAAGGACGTGCAGTTCGCGTCGGGCGCCTATGCGTTCGACCGCACGGCCAAGCACAAGACCTACGCGCCGCGCCTGAAGGGCGACATGGACGCGATCCGCCGCGCGGTGGAGATGATGGCGCGCGCCAAGCGGCCGATCCTCTACACCGGCGGCGGCGTCGTGAACTCCGGGCCGCAGGCCTCCGCGCTGCTGCGCGAGCTGGCCGGCCTCACGGGCTTCCCGGTCACCTCGACGCTGATGGGACTGGGCGCCTTCCCGGCTTCCGACCCCAAGTGGCTCGGGATGCTGGGGATGCACGGCACGTTCGAGGCCAACAACGCGATGCACGATTGCGACCTGATGGTGGCGATCGGCGCGCGCTTCGACGACCGCATCACCGGCCGGCTCGACGCCTTCTCGCCGGGATCGCGGAAGATCCACGTCGACATCGACCCCTCCTCGATCAACAAGAACGTGAAGGTGGACCTCGGCATCGTCGGCGATTGCGCGCACGTGCTCGACGACATGGTGCGCCTGTGGCGGTCGGGCGGCCACAGGCCGGACGCCGCCGCGGCGAAGGACTGGTGGGAACGCATCGACCGCTGGCGTGCGCGGAAGTCGCTGGCGTTCCGCAATTCCGCGACCGTGATCAAGCCGCAATGGGCCATCCAGCGCCTCTACGAGCTGACCAAGGGCCGCAAGACCTACGTCACCACCGAGGTCGGCCAGCACCAGATGTGGGCGGCGCAGCACTTCCATTTCGAGGAGCCGAACCGCTGGATGACGTCGGGCGGGCTGGGCACGATGGGCTACGGGCTGCCGGCCGCCATCGGCGTGCAGATGGCGCACCCGGACGCGCTCGTCGTCGACGTGGCGGGCGAAGCCTCGATCCTGATGAACATGCAGGAGATGTCGACTGCCGCGCAATACCGCCTGCCGGTCAAGATCTTCATCCTCAACAACGAATACATGGGCATGGTGCGCCAGTGGCAGGAGCTGCTGCACGGCGGGCGCTATTCGCATTCCTATTCGGAATCGCTGCCCGACTTCGTGAAGCTCGCCGAGGCCTACGGCGCGCACGGCATCCGCTGCTCCGACCCCGCCAAGCTCGACGACGCCATCCGCGAGATGATCGAGACGCCCAGGGCGGTGATCTTCGACTGCCTCGTCGACAAGCAGGAGAACTGCTTCCCGATGATCCCCTCGGGCAAGGCGCACAACGAGATGCTGCTCGCCGAACTCGCCGACGACGCCGGCGTCGAGCTCGGCGCCGTGATCGACGAGAAGGGCAAGATGCTGGTGTGAGCCGGCGCCGCGAAACGAACGGGACGACCAAGAGATGACCGTGCAGACCGCCTCCGCGCCACCCTCGCCCTATTCCTCGGCGATCGGCAAATCGAACCCCGAGACGCACACGCTGGCCGTGCTCGTCGACAACGAGCCGGGCGTGCTCGCCCGCGTCGTCGGGCTGTTCTCCGCCCGCGGCTTCAACATCGAGAGCCTGACCGTCACCGAGGTCGCGCACGAGGCGCACCTGTCGCGCATCACCGTGCAGACGCGCGGCGCGCCCGAGACGATCGAGCAGGTTCGCCACCAGCTCGAGCGGCTGGTGCCCGTCCACCAGGTGACCGACCTCACGCTGCGCGGCTCGGCGATCGAGCGCGAGCTGGCGATGGTGAAGGTGGCGGGGCGCGGCGACGCGCGCGTGGAGGCGCTGCGGCTCGCCGACGCCTTCCGCGCCCGCACGATCGACGCCACCACCGGCAGCTTCGTGTTCGAGCTGACCGGGCGCAGCGACAAGATCGACCAGTTCGTGGAATTGATGCGGCCGCTCGGCCTCGTCGAGGTCGCGCGCACCGGCATCGCCGCGATCGGGCGCGGTCCGGAGGCCGCGGGCTGAGGCCCGCGCGGGGGAGGGCGACGCGTTGAAATTCTCGTTCGCATCCGTACTGTCGAACGCGCTCGGCGGCAATGCCGCTTGGCCCGCGCAATGGCGTTCGCCCGAGCCCAAGGCGTCCTACGACGCGGTGATCGTGGGCGCGGGCGGGCACGGGCTCGCCACCGCCTATTACATGGCCAAGGAGCGCGGGCTGACGAACGTCGCCGTGATCGAGAAGGGCTGGCTCGGCGGCGGCAACACCGGCCGCAACACCACGATCATCCGATCGAACTACCTGTGGGAAGAATCCGAGGCGATCTACGAGCACGCGATGGGGCTGTGGCAGGAGCTGTCGACCGAGCTCAACTACAACGTCATGTATTCGGCGCGCGGCGTGATGATGCTCGCCCACGACCGCCACGACGTCGAGACGTTCAAGCGCCACGTCCACGCCAACCGGCTGGCGGGCATCGACAACGAATGGATCTCCGCCGGCGAGGCGAAGGCGTTCTGCCCGCCGCTCGACGTGTCGCCGACGCTGCGCTTCCCCGTGGTCGGCGCGGCATTGCAGCGGTGCGGCGGCGTGGCGCGGCACGACGCGGTGGCGTGGGGCTACGCCCGCGCCGCCTCGGCGATGGGCGTCGACATCGTGCAGAATTGCGCGGTGACCGGCATCCGGCGCGACCCCTCGGGCGCGGTCGCCGGCGTCGAGACCTCGAAGGGCTTCATCGGCGCCAAGAAGGTCGGCGTCGTGGCCGCCGGCCACACGTCGACGGTGATGGCGATGGCCGGCGTCAGGATGCCGCTGGAAAGCTATCCTTTGCAGGCGCTGGTCTCCGAGCCCGTGAAGCCGTTCATGCCCTGCGTGGTGATGTCCAACAAGATCCACGCCTACATGTCGCAATCCGACAAGGGCGAGCTGGTGATCGGCGCCGGCACCGACGCCTACACGTCCTATTCGCAGCGCGGCGCGCTCCACATTTCGGAGCACACGCTGGAGGCGATCTGCGAATTGTTCCCGGCGGTGCGCCGGCTGCGCATGTTGCGCAACTGGGGCGGCATCGTCGACGTGACGCCGGACCGCTCGCCGATCATCGGCCGGACGCCGGTGGCCGGCCTGTTTGTCAATTGCGGCTGGGGCACCGGCGGCTTCAAGGCGACGCCGGGTTCCGGCCATGTCTTCGCGCATACGCTGGCGACGGGCGAGCCGCACCCCATCGCCGCACCGTTCTCGCTCGATCGGTTCCGCACCGGGCGGCTCATCGACGAAGCGGCCGCTGCCGCCGTCGCGCACTGAGGGCGTCTCCGATGCTGCTGATCCGCTGCCCGTATTGCGACATGGCGCGACCCGAGCTCGAATTCCGCTATGGCGGCCAGGCGCATGTCGCGCGGCCGGCCGACCCGGCCACGCTCGATGACGCGGCCTGGGGTGAGTTCCTCTATGTGCGCAGCAATCCGCGCGGCGTTGCGGCCGAGCGCTGGCGCCATGCCGCCGGCTGCGGCCGCTTCTTCAACTGTCTGCGCGACACGGTGAGCGACCGGATCCTCGCGACCTATCCGGCCGGCGCCCCTGCGCCCGATCCGGCCGCGCCGGCGTCCGGGAGCGGCCGATGAGCGGGTCGTTCCGTCTGCCCGAGGGTGGCCGCATCGACCGCCAGGATCCGCGGTACTTCACCTTCGACGGGCGCCGCTACCAGGGGTTTGCCGGCGATACGCTGGCCTCGGCGCTGATCGCCAATGGCGTGCATCTCGTCGGGCGCTCCTACAAATATCACCGTCCGCGCGGCATTCTCTCGGCAGGGGCTGAGGAGCCGAACGCGCTGGTCGGCATTTCGGATGGGCCCGGCCGCTTCACGCCGAACCTGCGTGCGACGCAGGTCGAGCTGACCGACGGGCTGGTGGCGACCAGCCAGAATCGCTATCCGTCGCTGCGCTTCGATCTCGGCGCGATCAACACGGTGCTGGCGCCGCTGTTCGGCGCGGGCTTCTACTACAAGACCTTCATGGGCCCCGATCTGTTCGGCCGGAACTGGGCCTGGAAGCATGTCTATGAGCCGGTCATCCGCCGCGCCGCCGGCCTCGGCGCGGCGCCCACGGAGCCGGACCCCGACGCCTACGCCCAGTTCTACGACCATTGCGACGTGCTCGTCATCGGCGGTGGCCCCGCGGGGCTTGCGGCGGCGCTGGCGGCCGCGGCAGGGGGCGGGCGGGTCGTTCTGTGCGACGAACAGGCCGAGCCGGGCGGCTCGCTGCTCGGCGAGACGCGCGCGACGATCGACGGCCGCGCCGCGCGCGACTGGCTTGCCGCCACGCTCGCCGACCTCGCGGCGCGGCCCAATGTCACGCTGATGCCGCGCACCCAGGCTTTCGGCTACTACGCGCAGAACTTCCTCGGTCTGTGCGAGACGGTCGCGGCGGCCGAGGCCACATCGCGCGCCGGGGCGCCGCGCGAGCGGCTGTGGCAGATGCGCGCGGCGGAGGTGGTGCTCGCCTGCGGCGCCATCGAGCGGCCGCTGGTTTTTCCCGACAATGACCGGCCGGGCGTGATGCTCGCCGACAGCGCGCGGACCTACCTCAACCGCTACGGCGCCAAGGTGGGGGCGCGCGTCGTCATCGCCACGGCGCATGACAGCGCGTATCGCGCGGCGCTCGATCTGGCGGCGGCCGGCACCGACATCGTCCGCGTGGCCGATCTGCGCGAGACGGCGGAGGGCGAGCTGCCACGGGCGGCGCGGCGCGCGGGCATCGTGACGGTGACGGGCGCGCGGGTTGCCGGCGTGCGGGGCGCCCAGCGGGTTCATGGCGTTGGCATCGCCGCGGCGGGCCGCGTCGATTGGCTGGCCTGCGACGCCCTTCTGATGTCGGGCGGCTGGACGCCTTCGGTGCACCTGCATTCGCAGTCGCGCGGCAAGGTGGAGTGGGATGCGGAGCCGCAGATGTTCCTGCACGGCGCATCCGTGCAGCGCGCGCGCTCGGCCGGCGCCTGCCGCGGCACACTGGGCCTCGCCGCCGCCCTGCATGAGGGTGCCGCGGCGGGCGCCGAGGCGGCCCGCATG
>JAGWKJ010000431.1 GCA_028865375.1 Hyphomicrobiales bacterium
CCAACGCGCTGTCACCGGCGCGCTTCTATCATCTGCCGCCGGGTAGGGTGGTCGAACTCGGCACCCAGGTTACGATCTGAGCATGAGCGAGGGGTCGCATACGCAATCCGGCTGGCGGCGGGAGGCCGGGCTGACGCTCGGCGCGCTCGGCGTCGTGTTCGGCGACATCGGCACCAGCCCGCTCTACGCGCTGAAGTCGGCGCTGGGCGCCGCCGGCGGAAAGGGAATCCCGGCCGAATCGGTGATCGGGCTGCTGTCGCTGGTGATCTGGGCGCTGATCGTCACGGTGACCGCCAAATACGTCATGTTCCTGATGCGCGCCGACAACAAGGGCGAAGGCGGCACGCTGTCGCTGATGGCGCTGGCGCGCGAGGCGCTGGGCAAGCACACGACCTTCGTGTTCTTCCTCGGCGTCGCCGGCGCGGCGCTGTTCTCCGGCGACGCGATCATCACCCCGGCGATCTCGGTGCTCTCCGCCGTCGAGGGCTTGAAGCAGGTCAACGACGGCTTCGCGCCCTACGTGCTGCCGCTCACCGCCGCCATCCTCGTCGTCCTGTTCGTCGTGCAGAAGCGCGGCACGGCCGGCGTCGCGACCTTCTTCGGCCCGATCATGGTGGCGTTCTTCCTGGTGATCGGCCTGCTCGGCCTGTGGCACATATTCGAGGCGCCGCGCGTGCTGATGGCGTTCGATCCGCTCGAGGGGCTGCGTTACGTGCTGCGCCACGGGTCCGTCGGCTTCGCGGTGCTGGGCGCGGTGTTCCTGGCGGTGACGGGCGCGGAGGCGCTCTACGCCGACATGGGCCATTTCGGCCGCGCGCCGATCGCCGCCGCCTGGACCTTCTTCGTCCTGCCCGCCCTGCTGCTGTGCTACCTCGGCCAGGGTGCGATGGTGATCGCGCGGCCCGAGACGATCGTCGACCCCTACTACCTGATGGCGCCGCACTGGGCGCTCGCGCCCATGGTGGCGCTGTCGACCGCCGCCACCGTGATCGCGAGCCAAGCGGTCATCACCGGCGCGTTTTCGCTGACGCGCCAAGCCGTGCAGCTCGGCCTGCTGCCGCGCTTCGAGATCGTCCACACGTCGGAGACGATGGAGGGGCAGATCTACATCCCGCGCCTCAACCGCCTGCTGCTGGCGGGCGTGCTCGTGCTGGTGTTCGCCTTCAAGTCGTCGGACGCGCTGGGCAACGCCTACGGCATCGCGGTGTCGGGCACGATGATCGTGACGACCTCGCTCGCCTACGTCGTCGTGACGAGCCTGTGGAAGTGGCCGGTCTGGCGCGCGGCGCTGACCGTCGCGCCGTTCCTCGTCGTCGATTCCGGCTTCTTCGCCTCCAACCTGCAGAAGGTGTTCGACGGCGGTTGGGTCCCGCTGATGCTGGCGATGCTGTCGTTCCTGACGATGTGGACCTGGATGCGCGGCGCCGCCGCGCTCGAGGGCCGCGTCCACCGCGACGCCATCCCGCTGGTCGAGCTGATCGCGATGCTGGCGAAGTCGAAGCCGACCCGCGTGCCCGGGACCGCGGTCT
>JAGWKJ010000432.1 GCA_028865375.1 Hyphomicrobiales bacterium
CCGCCGACGTCGCGGATTTCGCGCCGGCCGACGGCTGGCCCGGGATCGCGCCCTACCTGCGCGGCCCCTATCCGACGATGTACGTCACGCAGCCCTGGACCGTGCGGCAATACGCCGGCTTCTCGACGGCCCGGGATTCCAACGCCTTCTACCGGCGCAATCTGGCGGCCGGGCAGAAGGGCCTGTCGGTCGCCTTCGACCTCGCCACGCACCGCGGCTACGACAGCGACCACCCGCGCGTGGCCGGCGACGTCGGCATGGCGGGCGTGGCGATCGACTCGATCCTCGACATGCGCGAATTGTTCGATGGCATTCCGCTGGGCGAGGTCAGCGTCTCGATGACCATGAACGGCGCGGTGCTGCCGACGCTGGCGCTGTTCGTGGTCGCCGCCGAGGAGCGCGGCGTGCCGCAGGAGGCGCTGTCGGGCACGATCCAGAACGACATCCTCAAGGAGTTCATGGTCCGCAACACCTACGTCTATCCGCCGGCGCCCTCGATGCGGATCGTGGCCGACGTGTTCGCCCATTGCGCGGCGCGAATGCCGAAGTTCAACTCGATCTCGGTCTCGGGCTACCACATGCAGGAGGCCGGCGCGCCCGCCGACCTCGAACTCGCCTACACGCTCGCCGACGGCGTCGAATACCTGCGCGCGGGCGTCGCGGCGGGGCTGGCGGTCGACGCGTTCGCGCCGCGGCTGTCGTTCTTCTTCGGCGTCGGCAAGGACTTCTTCATGGAAGTCGCCAAGCTGCGCGCCGCGCGCCTGCTGTGGCGCGAACTCGCGCTGTCCTTCGCGCCGAAGTCCGACCGCTCGACCATCCTGCGCACGCATTGCCAGACCAGCGGCTGGTCGCTGACCGCGCAGGACCCGTTCAACAACGTCGCGCGCACGCTGGTCGAGGCGATGGCCGCCGTGCACGGCGGCACGCAGTCGCTGCACGCCAATGCGCTCGACGAGGCGATCGCGCTGCCCACCGACTTCTCGGCCCGGATCGCGCGCGAGACCCAACTCGTGCTGCGCGAGGAGGCCGGCGCCGCGCGCGTCGTCGATCCGTGGGGCGGCTCGTTCCACGTCGAGGCGCTGACCCGCGACCTCGCGGCGCGCGCGCGCGCCCACATGGCGGAGATCGAGGCGGCGGGCGGCATGGCCAAGGCGATCGCGGCGGGCCTGCCCAAGGCGCGCATCGAGGCGGCGGCCGCGCGCACGCAGGCCGAGATCGATTCCGGCGAACGGCCGATCGTGGGCGTCAACGTCCACCGGCCGGACGGCGAGCCGCCGCTCGAGACGCTGCGCGTCGACGACGCGGCGGTGCTCGCCGAACAGAAGGCCAAGCTCGCGCGCCTGCGCCGCGAACGCGACGGCGCGGCGGTGGCGCGCGCGCTCGGCTCGCTGGAGGCCGCCGCGCGCGGCGACGCCAACCTGCTCGCCGCCTCAATCGAGGCGGCGCGCGCCGGCGCCACGGTTGGCGAGATCAGCGAGGCGGTCGCCCGCGTGTTCGGCCGCCATGAGGCGCGCCCGACGAT
>JAGWKJ010000114.1 GCA_028865375.1 Hyphomicrobiales bacterium
AAATCACTTTGCATGAATTATTGACAGGCGCCGGCCGCGAGAACCAGTATGCCCCTTCCGCGCGGCCTTCGCGCGGAGGGAGACGGAGGCGATGTCCTTGGCCGGGGCCGACGGCGCGCCGCGCGGCGGCGCGAACCACGGGTCGATGCGCGACAGCAACGACAGGCTCGTGCTGTCGCTGCTGCGCCGCGAAGGACCTTTGCCCAAGATCGAGATCTCGCGCCGCACCGGGCTTTCCGCGCAGGCGGGCTCCGCCATCGTCACCCGGCTCGAGGAGCGGACGTTGCTGCGCCGGCTCGAACCGACGCGCGGCCGCGTCGGCCAGCCCGCGGTTCCCTACGTCCTGCGCGACGACGGCGCGTTCTCGCTCGGCCTGAAACTCGGCCGCCGCAGCGCCGACCTGGCGTTGCTGGACTTCCTCGGCAAGCCGCGATGGACGGCGCACGAGACCTATCCTTGGCCCACGCCCGAGGGCGTCGCAGCCTTCGTCTCGCGCGCCTTGCCGCGCGCGCTCGGCCAGCTCGATGCGCGAAAGCGCCGCCGCGTCGTCGGGCTGGGCGTGGCCACGCCGTTCGAGCTCTGGAACTGGGGTCCCGAGGTCGGCGGCCCGCGCGACGCGATGGAGGCCTGGCGCGGCGTCGACGTCGGCGCGCTGATCGCGCCCCTGTGTCCCCTGCCGACCTACGTCTGCAACGACGCGTCGGCCGCCTGCGCGGGCGAGATGCACTTCGGCGAGGGCTGGCGGGACGGCGACTTCGTCTATTTCTTCGTCGGCTCGTTCGTGGGCGGCGGCGTCGCGCTCGGCGGCGCGCTGTTCCAGGGCCGCGACGGCAACGCGGGCGCGCTCGGCTCGATGCCGGTGAGCGCGCGGGGCGGCGGCGGCCCGCAGCAACTGATCCGCCGCGCATCGATCTACCTGCTCGAGGAGGCGCTGAAGCGCGAAGGCCGCGATCCCTCGCCGATCTGGCGCGACCCGCGCCGCTGGGGCGACCTCGGACCCGCGCTCGACAGCTGGATCGACGACGCCGCCGACGCGCTGGCGCAGGCGACCGTCGCCGCCGCCGCCGTGATCGCGTGCGGACGCGCGGTGATCGACGGCGCGTTCCCCGCCGAAGTGCGCGCGCGGCTCGTCAATCGCACGGCCGAACGCATGGCTTCGCTCGACTTGCAGGGGCTGTCGCCGATCTCGGTGCGCGAAGGGTCGATCGGCGCCGACGCGCGTTCCATCGGCGCCGGCGCCTTGCCATTCCTCGCCAACTTCGCGCATGAGGGCGCCGGGGCGCTCGGCGCCGTCGCCACCTGAGGGCGCGCCGCCCCGGTTTCCGGAGCGGCCATGGCCTCGCGCGTCATTCCCGTCGACCCTTTCGATCTCGTGGTGTTCGGCGGCACCGGCGATCTCGCGCGACGCAAGCTCTATCCCGCGCTGCTGCGGCGCGACCTCGACGGCCAGCTCGTCGAGCCGACGCGCATCTTCGCCGTCGGCCGCAAGCCGATGGCGGACGACGCGTTCCGCGCGCTGCTGCGCGACGCGCTGGCGACCCACGCCGGCGCCGACGCGGCTGACGAGGCCGCGGTCGGACGCCTGCTCGAGCGCGCGCGCTACGTCGCCGGCGACCCGACGCACGAGGGCGGACTCGACCGGCTGGCCGCCGCGCTCGATGGCGGCACGGCGCTGCGCGCATTCTACCTCGCCACCGCGCCCGACCTGTTCGGGCCGACGGCGACCGCGCTGAAGGCGCGCGGCCTCCTCGACGCGCGCTCGCGCATCGTCGTGGAAAAGCCCATCGGCCGCGACGGCGCCTCGGCGGCCGCGATCAACGACGCGCTCGGCGCCGCCTTCGCCGAGGACCGCATCTTCCGCATCGACCATTACCTCGGCAAGGAGACGGTGCAGAACCTGATGGCCCTGCGCTTCGCCAACGCGCTGTTCGAGCCGATCTGGAACTCCGCGCACGTCGACAACGTGCAGATCACCGTCGCCGAGACGATCGGGGTGGGCTCGCGCGGCGGCTATTACGACGGCGCGGGCGCGCTGCGCGACATGGCGCAGAACCACCTGCTGCAACTGCTCTGTCTCGTGGCGATGGAGCCGCCGGCCTCGCTGGCGGCGGATTCCGTCCGCGACGAGAAGCTGAAGGTGCTGAAGTCGCTGGCCCCGATCGGCGCCGCCAACGCGGCGCAACTCACGGTGCGCGGGCAATACCGCGCCGGGACCGCGGAGGGCGCGCCCACGCCCTCCTACGCGGAGGAAATCGGCAAGGAGGCGTCCGACACCGAGACGTTCTTGGCGCTCAAGGTCGGCGTCGCCAACTGGCGCTGGGCCGGCGTGCCGTTCTACCTGCGCAGCGGCAAGCGGCTGGCCCGCCACGTGTCGGAGATCGCCATCGGCTTCCGTCGCGTGCCGCACGCCCTGTTCTCCGCCGGCGCCGAAGGGCCGCCGGCCAACCGCCTCGTGATCCGCCTGCAACCCGACGAGGGCATCAAGCTCTGGCTGATGATCAAGGAGCCCGGTCCCGGCGGCATGAGGCTCCAGCACGTGCCGCTCGACATGAGCTTCGCGCAGGCGTTCGGCGCCCGGCGCATCGACGCCTACGAGCGCCTGTTGATGGACGCGATCCGCGGCGACGCGACGCTGTTCATGCGGCGCGACGAGGTGGAGGCCGCCTGGCGGTTCATCGACCCCATCGAAGCCGCCTGGCGCGAGATGGGCGAACCGCCCAAACCCTACGCGCCGGGCTCCTGGGGGCCGGCGGCCGCCACCTCGCTGATCGAACGGGACGGCCGCACCTGGGACGGCGACATCGAATGAGCGCGATCCCGCGTCGCGACTTCGCCGACCCGGCCGCGCTCGCCGACGCGCTCGCCCGCTCGGTCGCGCAAAGCCTCGCGGAGGCGGTCGCCGCGCGCGGGACGGCGCTGCTCGCGCTCTCGGGCGGTTCCACGCCGGCCGACTTCCTGCGGCGACTCGGCGCGCTCCCGCTCGCATGGGATCGCGTCGTCGTCACGCCGGTCGACGAGCGCTGGGTGGCCGCCGATTCGCCGCGCTCCAACGCGCGCATGATCGGCCAGACGCTGTTGTCGGGCGCGGCCGCGGGCGCGCGCTTCGTCGGGATGACCGACGGCGCGCAGACGCCCGAGGCCGGCCTCGCCGAGGTCGAGGCGCGCATCGCCGCGCTGCCCTGGCCAGCCGACGTCCTGACGCTGGGCATGGGCGAGGACGGCCACACCGCGAGCTGGTTTCCCGGGGCGGACGGCCTCGACGAAGCCGCGGCGGCCGACGCGCCGACCCATGTGCGCGCGATCCGCGCGCCCGGCGCGCCCGAACCGCGCATCACGCTGACGGGCCGCGCCGTGCTCTCCGCGCGGCGCATCGTCCTGCAGATCGAAGGCGCGGCCAAACGCGCCACGCTGGCGGCCGCCGAAGCGCCCGGGCCGTGGCAGGCGATGCCGATCCGCGCCGTGCTGCGCGGCGCGCCGGCGCTGGAGATCTGGTCCGGCGGGTGAAAGGGGGCGGGTTGGCGGTCTCGACAGGAGTCGAACCTGTGACCTTCGGTTTAGGAAACCGCTGCTCTATCCTGCTGAGCTACGAGACCCCGCCGTTCGGCGGCGCCTTCATACGGCGGCGGGCGCGACGCGACAAGCGGCGGGGCGAATCGGCGCCGATCGGCGTCGACGCCTCCGTGCGCGACATTCCTGCGACCTCGCCGTCTTTGCGAGGAGCGAAGCGACGAAGCAATCCAGACGCCTTTCGGTCCAGCGGCGCGGCTTTGCCGAGAGTCTGGATTGCTTCGCTTCGCTCGCAAAGACGGCGGCGGTTCGCGTGCGACGTTTCGATCACGCGCGATCCTTCCCCCGGCGGGAGAAAGTGGCCCGGAGGGCCGGATGAGGGGAACGCCGCAAGGTCGAGAAGACTCGACGACGCGAAGTCCGCGACCCTCGCCCCGTCGTTATGCGACCACCCTCTCCCGGAGGGAGAGGGTGGTCGCATAGCCTTGTAACGTCTTCGTCCTGCGCCCTCTCCGTCTTTGCGAGGAGCGAAGCGACGAAGCGATCCGGCGACCTACGCGAATTGACGGGACCGTCCCGTGAGTTCGGATTGTTTCGCCGCGCTCGCCTTCAATACGCGACGCGGACCGGCACGAAGGCGCCGCTGGCGTCCTCCAGCGTCTCGAGCCGGCCGTCGGCGATGCCGAAATACGCGCCGTGCAGCTTCAGGATGCCCCGGCGCTCGAGTTCCGCGACCCAGGGAAAGGTCCGCAGGTTGGCCAGCGATTGCCGGACGTTCTCGCGGCCGAGCCGCTCGACGTAGTCGGCGAGGTCGCCCGCCGGCGCGCCGATCCGGTCGGCGGCGGGCTTGATCGAGGCGATCCAGCTGCCGATGAAGTCGCCCGCCGACAGCGGCCGCGCGTAGGGGTCGGCCAGGCTCTCGGCGAATGCGCGCACGCCGCCGCAGCGGGCGTGGCCCATGACGACGACGTGCTCGACGCGCAAGGCCATCACGGCGAATTCGAGCGCCGCCGAGGTGCCGTGCTGGTTGGCGTCCGGGCCATAGGTCGGCACGATGTTGGCGACGTTGCGCACGACGAACAATTCGCCGGGACCGGCGCCGAACACGGTCTCGGGCGCCGCGCGCGAATCGCAGCAGCCTATCAGCATGACCCGCGGGTTCTGGCCCTTCTCGGCGAGGTCGCGATAGCGCGCCTGCTCGTCGCGCAGCCGGCCGGCGACGAAGGCCCGGTAGCCGTCGAGGAGATGCGCGGGAAGCGGCGCCTGCGCGCCCTCGCCGGGCTTCTCCGCGTCCGCCGTCACGGCTCGAGCGCCGCCTTCAGTCCTTCGAGCTGGCCGAGGCGCTCCTCCGCGGCGCGCTTGGCCGTCCCGTCGGAGGCGTCGGCGGCGTCTTCGCCCGCGGCCTTGATCTCTTGGTCGAGCTTGGCGGCGTCGAGGTCGGCCAGCGGCATGCAGCGCTCCGCCAGCACGCTGGCGCCCAACGGCCCGAAATCGACGAAGCCGCCGCGCACGTAGAAGCGGGACACCGTCCCGCCCGCGCCGTAGGACACGACGCCCGCGCGCAACGCCGACATCGTCGGCTGGTGGCCGGGCAGCACCTCGAAGTCGCCCTCGGCGCCCGGCACGTGGAGCGAATCCGCCATGCCGGAGAAGATCCGCCGGTCGGGCGAGACGAATTCGAGCGGGAACGTCGCCATGCCGGCCTCCTCCGTCCTCAGATCGACTTCGCGAGGCGGTCGGCCTTGGCGACCGCGTCCTCGATCGTGCCGACCATGTAGAAGGCCGCCTCGGGCAGGTGGTCGTATTTGCCGTCCACGATCGCCTTGAAGCCCTTCACCGTGTCCTCGATCTTCACCTGCACGCCGGGCGAGCCGGTGAACACGGCGGCCACGTCGAAGGGCTGCGACAGGAAGCGTTCGATGCGGCGCGCGCGGGCGACCACGAGCTTGTCCTCTTCGGAGAGCTCGTCCATGCCCAGGATCGCGATGATGTCCTGCAGCGCCTTGTAGCGCTGCAACACCTGCTGCACGCGGCGCGCGACCGTGTAATGCTCATCGCCCACCACGGCCGCCGACAACATGCGCGACGTGGAATCGAGCGGATCGACCGCCGGATAGATGCCCTTCTCGGCGATCGAGCGCGACAGCGTGGTCGTCGCGTCCAAGTGGGCGAACGAGGTCGCCGGCGCGGGGTCGGTGAGGTCGTCGGCGGGCACGTAGATCGCCTGCACGGACGTGATCGAGCCCTTGGTGGTCGTGGTGATGCGTTCCTGCAGGGCGCCCATGTCGGTGGCGAGCGTGGGCTGGTAGCCCACCGCCGAGGGAATGCGGCCCAGCAGCGCCGACACTTCCGAACCCGCCTGCGTAAAGCGGAAGATGTTGTCGACGAAGAACAGCACGTCCTGCCCGGCGTCGCGGAAATGCTCGGCGACGGTGAGGCCCGACAGCGCCACGCGCATGCGCGCGCCCGGCGGCTCGTTCATCTGCCCGAACACCAGCGCGCACTTCGACTTCACGTCCGTGTTCGGGTCGTGCGGGTCGGCGTTGACCTTGGACTCGATGAACTCGTGGTAGAGGTCGTTGCCCTCGCGCGTGCGCTCGCCGACGCCGGCGAACACCGAATAGCCGCCGTGCGTCTTGGCGACGTTGTTGATCAGCTCCTGGATCAGCACCGTCTTGCCGACGCCCGCGCCGCCGAACAGGCCGACCTTGCCGCCCTTGGCGTAGGGCGCGAGCAGGTCGATCACCTTGATGCCGGTCTCGAACATCTCCTGGGTCGGCGTGAGGTCCTCCGCGGAGGGCGCTGGCTGGTGGATCGAGCGGCGCTCGACGTCGCGCGGCAGCTCATCGCCGAGGTCGATGGGCTCGCCGAGCAGGTTGAAGATGCGACCGAGCGTGGCCTCGCCGACGGGCACCGTGATGGGGGCTCCGGTGTCGATGACCTCGGCGCCGCGCGCCAGGCCGTCGGTGGTGTCCATCGCGACCGCGCGCACGCGATCGTCACCGAGGTGCTGCTGGACCTCGCAGTAGAGCAGCGAGCCGCCGGCCTCCGCGCTGATGCCCTCGGCCTCCTCGTCAGCGGCGGCCGCGGGGCGCTCGATGACCAGCGCGTGGTTGATCTCCGGGAGGGTGTCGCGAAAGACCGCGTCAACCACCACTCCGCGGATCTCCTCGATGTGGCCGACGTTGCGCTGCGCCTTTCCGTTCGCGGACTTCTCCGCGCCGGCGGCGGCGGGCGAGTCGGTGGCTGTGGCTGGGCTTGCTGACATCTTCAGTTGAACCTATCCGTGTGTGGTTTGCGGTTGGCTTGAGAACTCGTGAAGTCTTGAACGGGTGCGTGTGGCGGGTGGCGCCTGCTGCGGCGCGTCCTGGCCTGAGATCGGCGGCGCGCGCGGGTACGGGGCACGCTGAGACTCTCCGTGGGCCACGCTGGTTATAGCGGGTCACGGGCGTCCGCGTCGGGCGATCAGAGCCCCTCGGCGCCGGCCACCACCTCCAGGATCTCCTGCGTTATCTCGGCCTGGCGGGCGCGGTTCTTCTCGAGCGTCAGGTCGGTGATCAGCTCGCCGGCGTTCTCGGAGGCGTTGCGCATGGCGGTCATGCGCGCGCCGTGCTCGGAGGCGGTCGACTCCAGGAGCGCGCGGTAGATGGAGATCTCGACGTAGTCGGGTACGAGGCGGCCGAGGATCTCGGCCGGTTCGGGCTCGTATTCGACGAGCGCCTTCGGTGCGGTCCTCGCGGTCGGCGCGTCATGGCCCCCCGCCTGTGCGCCCGCGTTCTCGCCGGCCTGCCCGAGCGCCTGCGCCTCATCCCCGGCTGCGCCGGAGCCGAGCAGCGCGGCCTCGGAGATCGGCAGGAGCACCTCGCGCCGGACCTCCTGGGAGAGCGGCGAGACGTAGTGGTTGTAGAGGACCTCCAGGCGATCGATCCGCTGGTCGA
>JAGWKJ010000001.1 GCA_028865375.1 Hyphomicrobiales bacterium
TCCTTGGTCGCGTCGACGACTTCCGCGTTCGCGCCCTTCCGGTAGATCATCTGCAACGCCCGCTGCCGCAGCCGATATTCTTCCGATTGCAACCTGTCGGGATCATAGAACATGAACAGGAAAATGGCCACGACCGCGACGAGAACGGGCGCGGCGGCCAGGGCGAGGCACACGATCCTGACCGTAGGATCGTCGGAAAGCACGGCCGCCGCCAGCGAGACGGGCGTCACCAATCCGACCAGCCACAGCAGCGGATTGACCGCGGTGCGGACGCGGATCGTTTCGACGCGCGCGGTGGCGGCCTTGACATATTCGTCCAGCTTCACTCGTCGCTCCGTAGGCGTTCACGGCCCGTCCTCCGAAACGCGGATCAGCGCCAGCGCCTCGCGCGCGTCCAGGCGCCCGTCGTAGAGCGCGCGGCCCGAGATCGCCCCGGCGAGACGCCGGCAATCGGGCTCCAGCAGCCGCTTCACGTCCTCGATGGAGGCGAGCCCGCCCGAGGCGACGACGGGAATGGAGACGGCCTCCGCCAGCGCCAGCGTCGCCTCGACGTTGAGGCCCTTCATGGCGCCGTCGCGCGCGATGTCGGTGTAGACGATGGCCGCGACGCCCGCGTCCTCGAAGCGGCGGCCGAGCTCGGTCGCGCCGACGTCGGTGGCGCGCGCCCAGCCGTCGACCGCGACGCGGCCGTCGCGGGCGTCGATGCCGACCGCGATCCGTCCGGGATGCAGGCGCGCCGCCTCGCGCACCAGATCGGGATCGCGCACCGCCGCCGTGCCGATGATGACCCGGTCGACGCCGGCGCCGAGCCAGCCCTCGATGGTGCGCATGTCGCGGATGCCGCCGCCGAGCTGCGTCTTCATGCGCACGCGCGCCAAGATCGCCTCGACCGCCGCGGCATTGCGCGGCCGGCCGGCGAACGCGCCGTCGAGATCGACGACGTGCAGGTGCCCGAAGCCGAGCGCCTCGAATTCGGCCGCCTGAGCCGGCGGGTCGGCGTTGAACACCGTGGCACTCGCCATGTCTCCGTGGACGAGACGCACGCATTCGCCGTCCTTCAGGTCGATCGCGGGATAAAGGATCATGGCGTCCAGCGCAGGAAATTGGCGATCAGGGCGAGGCCGAGCGCCTGACTCTTTTCGGGATGGAATTGCACGCCGGCCACGTTGCCGCGCGCGACGGCCGCCGTCAGCGGCCCGCCGTAGTCGGCGGTGGCGAGCGCGTCGGCCGGGTCGGCCGGCGTCAGCGCGTAGGAATGCACGAAATAGGCGTGCAGGCCGTCACGGCCCGTCCGGATGCCGGCGAACAGGGGATGGGGCCGCGCGAGGTCGAGCGTGTTCCAGCCCATGTGCGGGATCTTGAGCGCGGGATCGGCCGGCCGGATCGCGCCGACCTCCCCTGAGATCCAACCGAAGCCGGGCGTCGTCACGTGTTCGAGCCCGCGCGTGGCAAGCAATTGCATGCCCACGCAAATGCCGAGAAACGGCGCGCCGCGCCGGCGCACGGCTTCCTCCAGCGCGTCCAGCACGCCGGCCCTTTCGACGCCGGCGCGGCAATCGGCGAAAGCGCCCACGCCCGGCAGCACGATCCGGTCGGCGCGGCGGATCGCGTCGGCGTCCGCCGTCACCGCGACGCGCGCATCGACGCTCGCCTCGCGCGCCGCCCGCTCGAACGCCTTCAGCGCCGAATGCAGGTTGCCCGAGCCGTAATCGACGATGGCGACCGCGCCGCCTTGGCCTGACCTTCCCGTCATCGTCACGCGCTCAAGGTGCCCTTGGTGGACGGCGTGCGGGCGCCCTCGCGCGGGTCGATCGCCACCGCCGCCCGCAACGCGCGCGCCACCGCCTTGAAGCAGGATTCCGCCACGTGGTGGGCGTTCGCGCCGTAGAGATTGCCGACGTGCAGCGTCAGCCCGGCGTTGATCGCGAACGCCTGGAAGAACTCGCGCACGAGCTCGAGGTCGAAGTCGCCGACCTTCTGCGCCGGGAACTTGACGTCGAAGACGAGGAACGGCCGGCCGGAAACGTCGACCGCCGCGCGGGTGAGCGCCTCGTCCATCGGGATCGTCGCGTCGGCGTAGCGCACGACGCCGCCCATGTCGCCGAGCGACTGGCGCAAGGCGCGCCCGAGCGCGATGCCGACGTCCTCGACGGTGTGGTGCATGTCGATGTGCAGGTCGCCCTTCGCCGCGACGTCGACGTCGATCAGCGAGTGGCGCGCGAGCTGGTCCAGCATGTGGTCGAAGAAGCCGATCCCGGTCGAGCGTTCGCCGCCGCCTGCGCCGTCGAGGTTCAATGCGACGGAGACGTCGGTCTCGCGCGTCGTGCGCCGGCAGGTTCCCTTGCGCATGTCGGTCCCGTCCCGCGCGAACGGCCGCGCGGGCGCCTGATAGCAAGGCCGGGCGGCGTTGGCTATGGCGCGAGGGTCACATGGTTTCGCGCCGGGCCAGCGCGACGCCGAACGCGAGCAAGTCGCGGGCGGAAGCCTCGGTCGGCGCCTCCACGTAGACGCGCAACTCGGGCGCGTTGCCCGACGGGCGGTAGTGCAGCGTCTCGCCGCGCCCGAGCGCCATGCGCAATCCGTCGCGGCGGTCGATCGACGCGACGCCGCCGCGCGGCGCGAGCGTCCGTTCGCGATGGGCCGAATCGTCCGACAGCCGCGCCACGAAGGCGGCGGAGCGCTCGGTCGGCACGCGTTCGAGCCGGTCCGACAGGGCGTGGGCGAAACGATAGGCCGCCGCCAGCTCCGCCAAGGGCCGGCGCGCACGGGCGGCAGCGGCAAGGCAGGCGACGATGGGCAACGCGGCGTCGCGCGTCTGCAAGGCGGCGAGCCGGCGCCCGTCGCGCTCGACGTCGCCGCCCAGAAGCGTGCCGCCATTGGCTTCAAAGCCGACGACCAGCCGCGAACCGGCCTCCGCCGCCCGCGCCATGCCCTCGATGACGTAGGGCGAACCGACCCGCGTGCGCTCGACCCTCGCGAAGCGCCCGCAGGCCTCGAGCGCCGAATTCGAGGTGACGGGCGTCACGACCGCGTCGGCGCCGAGAAACGCCGCCGTGATCGCGCCTACGAGGTCGCCGCGCAGGAACGCGCCGTCGGCGCCCGCGACGAGCGGTCGGTCGGCGTCGCCGTCGGTCGAGACGATGGCGTCGAGACGGTTCGATCCGGCGAATTCCCGCGCCAGCGCGACGTCCTCGGCACGCAGCGCTTCGGTGTCCACCGCCACGAAGGCGTCCGAGCGGGCGAACGGTCTGGCCTCGGCGCCGAGCGCGCCCAGGAGATCGACGAGAAGGTCGCGCGACACCGAGGAATGCTGATGGACGCCCACCGTCAGCCCGTCGAGCGCGCGCGCGCCGAAGAAGTCGACGATCCGTCGCAGATAGGGGGCGACACCGTCGCGCCGTTCCGCCGCCGGCGGCGGGCCGAGGGAAGGCGCGACGCCGGCGAGCGCGTCGAGACGCGCCAAGATCGCCGCTTCGTCCGCCTTGTCGATTTCGCCCTTCGCCTCGTAGAACTTCAAGCCGTTGCGGTCGTCGGGGATGTGGCTGCCCGTGACCATGATCGCGGGCTGCCCGGCGCGCTGCGCTTCGAGCGCGAGCGCCGGCGTCGGCGCCTCGCCGCAATCGACCGGGACGAGCCCGGCGTCGGCGACGGCGCGCAGGCAACGCGCCATGATCGAGGGTCCGCTCGCCCGCAGGTCGCGCGCGACGAGGACCGCGCGGGCCGGCGCCGCCGCGGCGGCGACCATTTCCGCGAAGGCGCGGGCGTAAAGATACGCGGGAGGACCGTCGAGTTCGGAAACGAGCCCGCGCAGACCGCTGGTGCCGAACTTCAGCGACGTCGGCATGGCCTCCGCCTTCACGTGCGGCTGTAGGCGTCTTCGAGGCGCACGATGTCGTCCTCGCCCAGATAGGAACCGACCTGCACTTCGACGATTTCGAGCGGGATCTTGCCCGGGTTGGCCATGCGGTGCACGATTCCGATCGGCAGATAGATCGATTCCGTCTCGTGGACGACGATCGTCTCGGCGCCGCGCGTGACCTCGGCGGTGCCCTTCACGACCACCCAATGCTCCGCGCGATGGAAGTGCTTCTGCAACGACAGCACGCCCGCCGGCTTGACCGTGATGCGCTTGACCTGGTGACGGTCGCCGACGTCCACCGAGAGATACTTGCCCCAAGGCCGGTGGATCTCGCGATGTTCGCCGGCTTCCGCGGCGCCGCTTGCGCGCACGCGCTCGACGAGCTCCTTCACCTTGTCGGCCTTGTCCTTCGGCACGACGAGCACGGCGTCCCGCGTCGAGATCACCGCGATGCCGTCGAGCCCGATCACGCCCACGACGCCTTCCTCGGCGCGCAGGTAATTGTCCCGTCCGTCGACGACGAAGCCGCGGCCGACCACGGCGTTGCCCTCGGAATCCTTGTCAGAGAGGTCCCAGACCGCCGACCAGCCGCCGATGTCGGACCAGCCGAAGGCGCCGGGCACGACCGCCGCCTTGTCGGTCTTCTCCATCACGGCGTAGTCGATGGAGATCTTCCTCGCGCGCTTGAAGGCCGCGTCGTCGAGCACCGTGAAGCCGAGGTCGGAGACCGCGCCTTCGACCGCCTCGGTCGCGGGGCCGATCACGTCGGGCGCGAGGCGTTCGAGCTCGGCGCGCATCGTGGCGCCGTCGAAGATGAAATTGCCCGAGTTCCACAGGTAGCCGTCGAGCAGGTATTTGGCGGCCGTCGCCGCGTCCGGCTTCTCGACGAACCTCTCGACCTTGCGCGCGCCTTCGACGCCGGGAACCGGCGCGCCGGGACGGATGTAGCCATAGGAGGTCGCCGGAGCGGAGGGCGCGATGCCGATGGTGACGATGCGACCGCCCGCCGCGGCCTCGACCGCGCGCGCGCAGGTGCGCGCGAATTCCGCCGCGTCGCCGATCACGTGGTCGGCGGCGAATACGCCGACGATCGCTTCCGGGTCGGCGGCGAGCGCGACGACGGTCGCCACGGCGACGGCGGCCGCCGAATCGCGGCCGACCGGCTCGAGCACGATCCGCGCCCGCGCGCCGATCGCCTCGATCTGGTCGCGCGCGGTGAATCGGTAGTCGTGGTTGGTGACGACGATGGTGTCTTCGTAGAGCGCCGGGTCGGCGAACGTCGCCAGCGTGCGCTGGAAAGTCGAGCGCTCCCCCAGCAAGCCTATGAATTGCTTTGGCATCGAGGCTCGGGAGACGGGCCACAGCCGCGTGCCCGAGCCGCCGCACAGTACGACCGGGGTGAGTTTCCTGTTCGCCATCGCAACCTCTGCGCCGCGGCCGGATCGCCGCCGGGCGGCGACGCTGCGCCAAAATGCGGCGCTCGTGCCGCACATATGCGCTCCGGGCGCCCGCTGTCCATGGCCGACGCCGGTGGCCCTCTCTCAGGGCGTTGCGATCACGACGCGCTGATCGTCCGGCGGCGATAGGTGAGCGCGACGTGCAGCGCGCCATCGGGGTCTGGCGGACCGACGAATCGCGGTTGCGACCGTCGGCAGAATTGTCGGTCATGCAATTCCGCCGGCATCCTCCGCGGCCGGCGTCGGCAGGCCGAGTTCGCGCGAAAGCCAGGCGGCGAACGCGCGCACCACCCGGCGCGGCCGCGACCGCGGGTAGACGAACCGGTGGCCGACGTAGACGATGTCCCGACCCTCGCCCGCCAATGGAGCGACCAGCCGACCGGCGGAGATCTCCCGTTCCGCGAGCCGCGTCGATTCGAGCGCGACGCCGAGGCCGTCGGCCGCGGCGGCGATGGCGAGGAAGCTGCGGTCGAAGCGCATCGCGTAATGGCTCGGCGTCGACGCGCCGTTGCGCGCGCACCACGCGTCCCAGCCGACCTGCTTGGCGTCCGATCGGATCAACGGTTGGCGCGTCAGGTCGGCCGGCGTGCGGATGGCGGCCGCGCGGGCCGGCGAACACAGCGGTGTCACAGTCTCCTCGCCGAGCGGGATCGCGACGATCCCGTCCGCGCGCGGCGGGCCGTAGACCACGTCGGCGTCGAAATCGTCGTTGCTGAAGCGCGCGTAGTCGATGCCCGCCGCCAGCCGCACCTCGATGGCGGGCTCCGCGGCGAGGAACCGCGACAGCCGCGGCGTCAGCCATTGCGCCGCGAAGCTCGGCGCGCAATGCAGCCGCAGCAATTGCGGTCCGCGCGTCGCCACCGCCTCGAGGCCGCCCCGCATTCGCTCGAACGCGTCGCCCACCGCCAGCAACAGGCGTTCGCCCTCGACGGTCAATGCGACCCGCCGCGCGCCGCGCTCGAACAGGTGAACGCCCAGCGCGTCTTCGAGCTTGCGAATGGCATGGCTGACCGCGCTCGGCGACAGCGCGAGTTCCTCCGCCGCGCCTCGGAACGAGCCGGTCCGGCCGGCCGCTTCGAAGGCGCGCAACGACGCGAGCGGGACGGGCGCGGTCATTCGACAAGTGAACCGGATTCATCCGTCGCTGTAAAGTTCGCGTTTGTCGTCCGCGACCGGCGCCGCCATGGTCGGACCAACCAAGCGCGTCGGCGCAAGCGTCGGCGACGAAGAACGAAGAACATCGGGACGGAAACATGCTCCTCGAAGGCAAGACCGCGGCCATTTCCGGCGCCGCGTCCACGCGCGGCATCGGGCTCGCCACAGCGCGCCGCTTCGTCGCCGAAGGCGCGCGCGTCGCCATCCTCGACATCGACGGCAAGGCGGCGGCCGACGCCGCGGCCGGGCTCGGCGCCGGCAACGTCGGCGTCGTCTGCGACGTCACCGACCGCGCGTCCTGCGACAGGGCGGCCGAGGCGGTGCTGACGGCCTTGGGCCGGCTCGACGTTCTCGTCAACAACGCCGGCGTCACGCAGCCGGTGAAGTTGCTGGACATCTCCGAGGCCGATTGGGACCGCATCCAGGACGTGAACCTGAAGGGCGTGCTGTTCCTGTCGCAGGCGTTCCTGCCGCACATGCGGTCGCGCAAGTCGGGCTCGATCGCGTGCATGTCGTCGGTCTCCGCGCAGCGGGGCGGGGGCATTTTCGGCGGCCCGCATTATTCGGCCGCCAAGGCCGGCGTGCTCGGCCTCGCCAAGGCGATGGCGCGCGAATTCGGCCCCGACGGCATCCGCGTCAACGCGGTGACGCCCGGCCTCATCCTGACCGACATCACCGGCGGCCTGCTGACCGAGGAGATGCGCAAGCGCATCCTCGATGGCATCCCGCTCGGCCGCCTCGGCGTCGCGGAAGACGTCGCCGGCATCTTCACCTTCCTCGCTTCCGACCTATCCGCCTACGTCACCGGCGCCACGATCGACGTGAACGGCGGGATGCTGATCCATTGAGGCCGCGATGACCCAAGACAAGGACGCGCGCCGCCCCAACGTCTCGCTCGCCGAGCGCGCGCGGCGCATCCGCCGCCTCGCCGTGCGGATGGGCGAAGTGCAGGGGCAGGGCTACGTCGGCCAGGCGCTGGGAATCGCCGACGTGCTCGCGGTCTCCTATTTCCACGCGCTGCGCCATCGCCCCGACGATCCCTATTGGGAGGGCCGCGACCGGTTCAACCTTTCCATCGGCCATTACGCGATCGCCCTCTACGCGGCGCTGATCGAGGCCGGGATCATCCCGGACGAAGAACTGGAGACCTATGGCGGCGACGACAGCCGCCTGCCGATGTCGGGCATGGCGGCCTACACGCCGGGCATGGAGATCACCGGCGGGTCGCTCGGGCAGGGGCTTTCCGTCTCCGTCGGCATGGCCTTGGCGCTGAAGCGCAAGGGATCGGGCAGCCGCGTCTTCAACCTGATGTCGGACGGCGAGCTCGACGAAGGCTCGACCTGGGAGGCGGCGATGTCGGCCGCGCACCACGGGCTCGACAACCTCGTCTGCATCGTCGACGTCAACAACCAGCAGGCCGACGGGCCGTCGACCAAGATGCTCGGCTTCGAGCCGTTGCTTCCCAAGTGGGAGGCGTTCGGCTGGTACGCCCAACGCGTCGACGGCAACGACGTGGGCGCCGTCACGGAGGCCTTCGACCGCGCGATGGCCCACGAGGGGCCCCGGCCGCGCGTCGTGATCTGCGACACCAGGATGTGCAAGGGCGTGCCGTTCCTCGAGGCGCGCGACATCACCCATTTCATCCGCGTCGAGCCCGACGAATGGGCCAAGGCGCTGGCCATCCTCGAGGCCGCGGGGCCCTTATGAGCGCGCACGGAAAGTTCCGCCACGAGGCGCTGAAGCCCAGGCCGCGCGCCGCCGGCGCGCCGGGCGTCCGTCTCAAGACCTCGGCGATGATCGCCTCGATCGCCGCCGAAGGGCAGGCGACGCGCCCCGCGCCGTTCGGCCACGCGTTGGCCAAGCTCGCGGAGACGCGGCCCGACATCGTCGGCCTCACCGCCGACCTGTCGAAATACACCGACCTCCACGTGTTCGCGAAGGCTTGGCCCGACCGCTTCTACCAGATGGGCATGGCCGAGCAGCTCCTGATGGGCGCGGCGGCCGGATTCGCGCGCGAGGGCTTCACGCCCTTCGCGACCACCTACGCCGTGTTCGCCTCGCGCCGCGCGTACGACTTCATCTGCATGGCGATCGCCGAGGAAAGCCTCGACGTGAAGATCGTCTGCGCGCTACCCGGCCTGACGACCGGCTACGGCCCCAGCCACCAAGCGACCGAAGACCTCGCGATCTTCCGCGGCCTGCCCAACATGGCCGTGATCGACCCCTGCGACGCGCTGGAGATCGAGCAGGCGACGGTCGCCATCGCCGAGCGCAAGGGGCCCGTCTACATGCGGCTGCTGCGCGGCAACGTGCCGCTCGTGCTCGACCGCTACGGCTACAAGTTCGAATTCGGCAAGTCCAAGCTCCTGCGCGACGGTCCCGACGCGCTCGTGATCTCGACCGGCCTGATGACGATGCGCGCGCTCGAGGCGGCCGAGCGCCTCGACGCGGACCGCGTGCGCGTCGGCGTGCTCCACGTGCCCACGATCAAGCCGCTGGACGTCGAGACCATCGTCGCGGAGGCGCGCAGGGGCGGGCGGCTCGTGGTGGTGGCCGAAAACCACACGGAGGTCGGCGGGCTGGGGGAGGCGGTCGCGGGCGCGCTGCTGCGCGCGGGCGTCGCGCCGAAGTTCCGACAGATCGCGCTGCCCGACGCGTTCCTCGACGCCGGCGCGCTGCCCACGCTGCACGATCGCTACGGGATTTCGACGGCCGCGGTCGTCGCCAGGATCAAGGCCTGGCTCTGAGGCGGGACGCCGCGGGGCGATCGGAACCGGCGGGAACGGCCGGACCGAAGGCGGGAAGAAACGCAATCCAAGGGAGGATGGACATGACGAATACCACGACGCGCCGCCGGTTCCTGGCGGCGACGGGCGCCTTGCCGATCGCCGCGATGGCGGGACGCGCGAGCGCGGCCGACTTCACGCTGAAGTTCGCGACGGGGCAGGACCCCTCGCATCCGGTCAACAAACGCGCCGCCGAGGCGATCGCCCGCATCAAGGCGGCGACCGGCGGCAAGGTCGACATCGCGCTGTTCCCCGCCAACCAACTCGGCTCCGATCCCGACCTGCTCGGCCAAGTGCGCAGTGGCGCGGTCGACTTTTTCAACATCGGCGCGTCCGTGCTGGCGACGCTGGTCCCGGCGGCCGGCATCGTCAACGTCGGCTTCGCCTTCACGACCTACGACCAGGTCTGGAAGGCGATGGACGGCGAGCTCGGCGCCTACGTCGCCAAGAAGATCGGCGAGACCGGCATCGTGCAGATGGGCAAGAGCTGGGACAACGGGTTCCGCCAGCTCACGTCCTCCACCAAGCCGATCAAGACGCCCGCCGACCTCAAGGGTTTCAAGATCCGCGTGCCCCCGGCGCCCATCCTGACCAGTCTGTTCCAAGCGCTCGGCGCCGGGCCCTCGCCGATCAACTTCAACGAGGTCTATTCCTCGTTGCAGACCAAGGTGGTCGAGGGCCAGGAAAACCCGCTCGCCATCATCGCCACCGCCAAGCTCTACGAAGTGCAGAAGTGGTGCAGCATGACGAGCCACGTCTGGGACGCCTATCTGGTGCTCGGCAATCCGGCGTCGTTCGGCCGCCTGCCCAAGGACATGCAGGCGATCGTGCTGCGCGAATTCGACCGCGCGGCGCTGGACGAACGCGCCGACATCGCCAAGCTGTCCGACAGTCTCAAGGCCGACCTCGCCGCCAAGGGCCTCCAATTCGTCGACGTCGACAAGGCGGCCTTCCGCAAGGCGCTGGCGGCGACGACCTTCTACAAGGATTGGAAGGGCAAGTTCGGCGCCGAAGGCTGGGGCCTGCTCGAAAAGGCCGTGGGGCCGCTCGGATGATCGCCGGGGCGCGCGCGCAGGGGACCTTGGACAGGCTCGACGCGGCGCTCGCATGGGTCACGGAGGCGCCGGCGGCTTTCGCCGTCGCCTTCGAGGTCGCGCTGCTGTTGGTCGGCGTCGTGTCGCGGTTCGTCTTCGACGCGCCGTTGACGTGGTCCGACGAGCTCGCCTCCATCGTCTTCCTCTGGCTCGGAATGCTCGGCGCGGCGATCGCGCAGCGCCGCGGCGGCCACATGCGCATGTCCACGCTGGTCGAAAAGCTCGACGGCCCGTGGCGGGACGCGGCCGAGGCGTTCGGCGTCGCCATACCGGCGCTGTTCCTGGCGATCGTGCTGTGGCCGTCCGTGGGCTATGCGTCCGATCAGGCGATCGTGCACACGCCCGCGCTCGACATCAGCGAGGCGTTCCGCGCCGCCGCGGCCCCCGTCGGCGTGGCGCTGATGCTGGCGGGAAGCCTGTTGCGGCTGGCGCGGCGCAACCCGGGCGCGCTGGGCGCGGTGGCGGTCGGCCTCGTCGCCGCCGCGCTCGCGCTGAAACTTGCCGGACCGGCGATCGTCGCGATGGGGGCGTGGAACCTCGTCCTCTTCTTCGTCCTCCTCGTCTCGGCCGGCGTGCTCGCCGGCGCGCCGATCGCGTTCTGCTTCGGGCTGGCGACCGTCGCCTACCTGATGACGACTTCCTCCGTACCGCTAGGCGTCGTCTCGGGGCGCGTCACCGAGGGCATGAGCTCGATCGTGTTGCTCGCGGTGCCGCTGTTCATCCTGCTCGGCCACGCGATCGTGATGTCGCGGATGGCCGGCGCGATGGTCGATTTCCTCGCCGCCATGGTCGGCCACGTTCGCGGCGGCCTGTCCTACGTGCTGCTCGGCGCGATGCTGCTCGTGTCGGGCATTTCCGGCGCCAAGACCGCCGACATGGCGGCGGTGGCGCCGGTGCTGTTCCCCGACATGAAGCGGCGCGGCATTCCCGAGGGCGAGCTCGTCTCGTTGCTCGCCGCCTCGGGCGCGATGGCCGAGACGGTGCCGCCCTCGATCGTGCTGATCGTCATCGGTTCGGTGACCGGGGTGTCGATCGCCGCGCTGTTCACCGGCGGCCTGCTGCCCGGCGTGGTGCTGGCGCTCGCGCTCGCCTATGTCGCGCGGCGACGCATGGCGGACCCCGGCGCCGCCAAGGCGACGTGGGGCGAAGTCGGCGGCAAGCTGCTGCTCGCGGCGCCGGCGCTGGCGTTGCCGGTCGCGATCCGGTTCGCGGTGGCCGACGGCATCGCGACCGCCACCGAGGTCGGCACGATCGGCGTCGCCTATGTCGCGCTCGTGGCCGCGCTGTTGCGCCGGCCGGTCGGCCCGCGCGCGATCTACCGCGCGCTCGTCGAGACGGCGGCGATGTCGGGCGCGATCCTCTTCATCATCGGCGCCGCGACCGCGATGGCCTGGGCGCTGACGCAGGCGAATTTCTCGGGTCGGCTCGCGACCGCGCTGGCCGCCGCGCCGGGCGGCAAATACGGCTTCCTGCTCGGCTCGATCACGCTGTTCGCCACGCTGGGCAGCGTGCTCGAAGGAATCCCCGCGATGGTGCTGTTCGGGCCGCTGCTGTTCCCGGTCGCCCGCGGGCTGGGCGTCAACGAGGTGCATTACGCGATCGTTGTCGTGCTCGCGATGGGCGTCGGGCTGTTCGCCCCGCCGTTCGGGCTCGGCTATTACGCCGCCTGCACCATCGGCGAAGTCGATCCGGCCAAGGGCATGCGGCCGATATGGAGCTATCTCGGCGCGCTGATGGGGGCGCTGCTGCTGGTCGCCTTCGTTCCTTGGATCTCGACCGGGTTCCTGTGAGCGCCCGCGCGGCGGCCGCGCCTCGGCGCTTCAGACGTTCTCGCGCGTGCAAATCTCGAACGGCAGCACGGCGCCCAATCCGCCGCCGCGCGCGCCGGCGTCGAGCGCGCGGGCCATGCCCGACACCGCGAGATCGGCGAGGCGATCCAAGGAAACGGAGAAGGCCAGCGACATCGTTCCGTCGAGCAGGGCCGCGCGCGTGTTGTCCATCAGCTGGTGACCGACCATGACCGTGCGCCCCGCCGCGCCCGCCGAACGCAGCGCCGCCATCGCGCCGGCGATGCCGCCGCCGGCGACGAACAGGCCCGCGAGATCCGGATGCTCGCGCAGCAGGCCCTCGGTCACTTCTTGCGCCACCGTGCTCGACTCGAACGTCGACAGCGGTTCCAACAGCGCGAACTCGGGCGCGAACTCGCGCAGGTAGGAGCGGAAGCCGCTCTCGTTCTGCTCCTGGCAGCGATAGCGGTGGTTGCCCACGAGGATCCCGAGCTTGCCCGGCCCCTTGCACAGGCGGTGCATCGCCCACCCCGCGGTGCGCCCTACCTTCCAATTGTCGGCGCCGACGTAAGGCACTTCGCCGCCGGCCTCGAGCTCCGAGATCAGCGCGAACACCGGCACGCCACGTCCTTGGAGCGCGTCGATCGCGCGCGCCACGAGCGGATGCACGGCCGCGACGACGCCGATGGCGTCGCACGCCCCGCCGAGCGCGAGCATCCGCCCGGCGATGTTCTGGGGCGTGAGCTCGTCGACGAACTCGACCGCGATTTCGACGTCGGCGCCGCCGAACCGGTCGCCGGCCGCGACGAGCGCGTCGGCGAGCATGCGATAATAGGTGCGGTGCGGCTGGTGCAGCAACATGCCGAACCGGTGTTTGGCCTTCGCCGCGCCGACGCGGCTCTCGATCGAACCGAGACCGTAGAAGCCGATGGCGGCGGCCGCGTCGCGCACGCGCCGCATCGTCGCGTGGCGGACCTTGCCGCCGCCGATGACGCGATTGACGGTGGAAATCGAAACGCCCGCCGCGGTCGCCAGATCCTTGATCGTCGGACGTCCCATCGCTTCCCCCCGTCGGCGATCCTCTCAGAGCGTCTCATTCGTTCGCCGCACAATGGCATGAAAGAGACGTTTTGATTCGAAACGATCATATCAACCTTGCCTCCAAATGGAATAGACGTTCTAATCAATTCACGCAGATCGACCGCCGCCGAGACGACCGGCCGTTCGAGAAAACCAAAGATCGTCAATCAAAACTTGCGGCCGCGACGCGCGGCGCCCGGGGTTTGGTCGCCGACGGCTCATGCCGTCAGGCGAGACGGCGAGGTGCGCGTCGACGCACCATGCCACGGAGCGTGTCATGGATGACTTGGCATTTGGCGTCAGGAACAAGCGCGGCGATTGGACGCCGAAGGCGCGGCTCGAGTTCGCCCCGTTCTGGGATCGGCCGTTGCGGTTGGCCAAGATCCTCGCTTGGCTGCCCGGCTACGTGTGGCCGTGGAACGCGTTCCATCTGGCGACCGCGCTGCTTTACTGGCGCTTCGTCGTGCCCGACGCGGAGACGATGAAGACGATCTCCTGGGGCTGGGCGCTCAGGCTCTACGTCGCCAACGCGCTTTCGATCTTCGCGCTCTACGGCGCGATCGAGCTGTTCTGGTACGTCCGGCGAAAGCAGGGCGTGCGCTTCAAGTTCAACGGCAAGTTCCCCGCGGACAATCCCTCCGACGTGTTCTGGTTCAAGAGCCAGAACCTCGACAACGCGTTGCGCACCTTCTTCGTCGGCATCCCGTGCTGGACGATCGTCGAGGTCTTCATGCTGTGGGCCTTCGCCACGGGTCGCGTGCACTGGCTGACGTGGGCCGACCATCCCGTCTATCTCGCGGCGCTCGCGCTGCTCGCGCCGGCGATCCACGAGCTGCATTTCTTCGCCATCCACCGCGCGATCCATTCGCCGTGGCTCTACAAGCACGTTCATTCGGTGCACCACAATTCGATCAACCCGTCCCCGTGGTCGTCGCATTCGATGCACCCGGTCGAGACGTTGCTCTATCACTCGGTCGCGCTCTGGCACCTCGTCATCCCGTCGAACCCGGTGGTCGCGCTGTTCCAGCTGCACGTCGCGGGCTTCGGCGCGCTCAACGGGCACATCGGCTTCGACAGGCTCGAATTGACCGAGGGCGCCGCTCTCGAGAGCCACGCCTTCGCGCACTACCTGCACCACAAATATTTCGAGGTGAACTACGGCGGCGACGGGCTGATCCCGCTCGATCGTTGGTTCGGCACCTGGCACGACGGCACCAAGGACGGCGATGCGCTGATGCAGGCGCGCTTTGAGAAGAAGCGCGCCCGATCGAATGCCGGCCGCGCGGCCTGAACCGCGCGACGGACGTCGAACCCGCCATCGGGGCGGACGACAAGGGAGGAGATGGACATGAAACTCGGCAAGACCATAATGGCCGCCGCGCTTGCGGCCTCGGCGCTGGCGATCGGCGCGGGCGCGGATTTCGCGCAGGCGAAGGGCGCCAAGATCTTCGTGATCGGCGGCAAGGCGGACGATCCGTTCTGGTCGAAGGTGAAGAAGGGCGCCGACGAGGCCGGCCTCGTCGCCAAGGCGAACGGCGGCTCCGTCACCTGGCTCGGGCCGGCGAATTACGACAACCTCGGCCCCGACGCGGCGAAGCTGATCCGCACCGCGCTGAGCCAGCATCCCGACGCCATCGTGGGACCCGACTGGGTGCCCGCGGCGGAAGACGACGCGTTCAAGGCGGTCGTCGCGGCGCACGTCCCGCTCATCGTCTACAACGCCGGCGGCATGGACGCGGCCAAGCGCCTCGGCGCGATGAACTACGTCGGCAGCGACGAATACGTGGCGGGCGTCGGCGGCGGCGAGTATCTCGGCGCCCACGGCGTGAAGCACGCGATCTGCGTCAACACGCTGCCCGGCACGTCCAACATCGAAGCGCGCTGCAAGGGCATCGCGGACGGGCTGGCCAAGAGCGGCGGCAAGACGACGGAGCTTCCGCTGCCGTCCTCGAACTTCGGCAACCCGACGGCGGTCGCCCAGGCGGTCAAGGCGGCGCTGATCAAGGACAAGAGCGTGGACGCGCTGGTCGCCATCGGCGCGGGCGACGCGGACGCGCTGGCGACCGCGATTCCCCAAGCCGGCCTCGCCGACAAGGTGAAGCTGGCGTCGTTCGACATGGACGAGGCGGGGCTGGCGCGCATCAAGGCGGGCAAGCAGTTCTTCGCCATCGACCAGCAGCCTTATCTCCAGGGCTTCCTCGCCGTCTCGTTGCTCAACGGCTACGTCGATTACGGCGTCGACCTGCCGACGCGCCCCGTGCTCACCGGCCCCGGAATCGTGGACGCCTCGAACGTCGACGCAACGCTCGCGGGCGCCAAGGCCGGCGCGCGCTGAGGCGAAGAACGGCATCCGGCGCCCCCGTGCGCCGGATGCTCCGCGGCGCGCGGGCGGCGGCCTCCTCTCCGCCCGCGCGTTCCCGCGGCGCGACCGACTGACCAAACGCAACGGGACGGACCGACGACCATGACCTCGGACGCTTCGCGCGCCGCCACGACGGCCGCGCCAAACCCGGCGCAGGACGCCGCGCCGCCGGCCCCTCGGGCCCGTCGATCCCTCGGCGGACTTCTGCGACGCCCGGAAACGGGTTCGTTGATCGGCCTCGCCGCAGTGTTCGCGTTTTTCTCGTTCTTCGGAGGCGCCGACTTCCTGTCGGCGGGCGGCTTCGCGAGCTGGCTCAACGTCGCCTCCGAGCTCGGCATCATCGCGCTTCCCGTCGGCCTGCTGATGATCGCGGGCCAGCTCGACCTCTCGATCGGCACCATCCTGCCGGCGAGTTCGATGACGGTCGCCATCGTCTCGGGCCGGTTCGGCGCGCCCATCGTGGTGGGCATCCTCGCCTCTCTCGCGCTCGGCCTCGCTGTCGGCTATCTCAACGGCGCGCTCGTGGTGCGCACCAAGGTGCCGTCGTTCGTCGTGACGCTCGCGACCCTGTTCGCCGTCGCCGGCTTCACGCTCGGCCTGTCGGTGATCCTCACGGGGAGCACCAGCGTGGCGCTGACGGCGCCCGAGCCGGCCAAGGGCCTGATCGGCGACTACGTCGGCGGCAAGTTCCAGACGTCGATCTTCTGGTGGATCGGCGCGGTCGTCGTGGTCGAATTCGTGCTGCACCGCTCGCGCTACGGCAACTGGATCCTCGCGCTCGGCGGCGATCCGGTCAGCGCGCGAAACGCCGGCATCCCGGTCGACCGGCTGACGATCGCGCTCTTCATGGCCAGCGGCCTGTGCGCCGCCTTCGTGGGCATGGAACAGGCGATCCTGTTCAACAGCGCGCAGGTGTCGGCGGGGCAATCCTTCATCTTCAACTCGATCATCGCGGTCGTGGTCGGCGGCGTGCTGCTGACGGGCGGCTACGGCACGGTGGCCGGCATCGTCTTCGGCACGATGACGTTCGCCATCGTGAACCAAGGCATCTTCTACACCGGGTTCGACGCGAACTGGGCCAGCGCGATCATCGGCGCCCTGCTGCTGGCCGCGGTGCTGATGAACAACACGTTCCGCAACATGGCGATGTCCGTCGCCGCCCGACCAAAGGCATGAGGCCGACGATGCCGGTTCCCCTGTTGAAGCTGACGAACGTCAACAAGTCGTTCGGACCCATCGACGTCCTGCACGGCATCTCGCTGGAGATTTTCGCCGGAGAGACGCTGTGCCTGCTCGGCGACAACGGCGCCGGCAAGTCGACGCTGATCAAGATCCTGTCAGGCGTCCACAAGCCGACCACGGGCGCCGTCGAGATGGACGGCGCGCCGCTCGCGTTCGACAGTCCGCGCGACGCCGCGGAACGGGGCATCGCGACCGTCCACCAGTTCGGCGGGACGTTCCCGCTGATGAGCATCGGCCGCTCGTTCTTCGTCGGCGCGGAACCGACCCGGCGCGTCGGCCCCCTCCGCGTGTTCGACCGCAAGACCGCCAACGAGACCGCGGTGCGCGCGGTGCGCAAGCTTGGCATCACGCGCATCGACGACGGCGACCGGCTGGTGGGCGGGCTGTCGGGCGGCGAGCGCCAAGCGCTCGCCATCGCGCGGGCGGTGCATTTCGGCGCCAAGGTCCTGATCCTCGACGAGCCGACCGCCGCGCTCGGCGTCAAGGAGGCCGCGCACGTGCTGCGCATCGTGCTGCAGGCGCGCCAGAGCGGCATCGCGGTGGTGTTCATCACCCACAACGTCGTCCATGCGCTCACCGTGGGAGACCATTTCGCCGTGCTGATCCGGGGCGCCAAGGCGGCCGACTTCCGCAAGGGCGAGAAGAGCCGCGAAGAGATCACCGACCTGATGGCCGGCGGCGAGCACATGGCCGAGCTGGAGGCCGAGATCGAGGGCTTCAACGCGGCGGCGGGGCAGGCGCCGGAGGCCGTCCGATGAGCGGCGACTTCGTCCTCGGCGCCTGCGCCGAAATGCTGTGGCGCGACCGGCCGATGGAATGGCGACTGCGGCGCCTGACGGAGCTCGGGTTCGAGGCCGGCATCTGGAATTGGCAGGCGCACGACCTCGCCATGCTCGAGCGCTCGGGCGCGAAATTTTCCTCGATGACGGGCTACGTCGCCGGCCGGCTCGCCGACGACGCGGGCGCCGACGAATTGCTGGCGACCGCGCGCCGGTCCGTCGAAGTCGGCAAGCGGCTGCGCGTGGCGCGGCTCAACTTGCACGGAACCGGCCTCGGAGACGGCGGGCTGCCCGTGACGCCTTGCGAGAGGGTCACCGGCGCGATGTGGATCAAGGCGCGTGACACGCTCGCCCGCATCGCCGACCTCGCCGACGAAACCGGCGTCGTCTTCATGCTGGAAAACCTCAATCTCCCCGTCGACCATCCCGGCACGCCGTTCGCGCGTGTCGCCGACACGCTGGCGCTCGTGTCGTCGGTCGACCGGCCGCGGCTGAAACTGAACTTGGACCTCTACCACGTGCAGATCGGCGAGGGCGACCTGATCGGCTGGTGCCGGCGCTGCTTGCCGTGGATCGGCGAAGTGCAGATCGCCGACGTGCCCGGGCGCATGGAACCGGGCACCGGCGAGATCAACTATCGCGCCGTCGCCGGCGCGCTGAAGTCGATGGGCTATCGCGGCCCGGTATGCTTGGAAGCCTTCGCTTCGGGCGACGCCGAGGCCGCGCTCGCCTCGTTTCGCGTCGCGTTCGGTGGATGAAGGCGCGCGCCTCGCCTTGATCCCGCCAGCCGCCGGGCGCAGCTTCGCGATCCGACACGGATCGGGACGGAGGCTTCGATGGTCAAGGCGGTCTGGAACGGCGAGACGATCGCGCAATCCGACGACACGGTCGTCGTAGAGGGCAACCATTACTTTCCGCGCGAGGCGGTGAAGGCCGGCGCGCTCAAGCCCAGCGCGACCACGAGCGTCTGCCCGTGGAAGGGCGTGGCGTCCTACCACACGCTTGTCGCGGGCGGGCGCGAGAACCAAGACGCGGCCTGGTACTACCCCGACCCGAAGCCGGCGGCGGCGCAAATCCGGGACCGGATCGCCTTCTGGAAGGGCGTCGTTGTCGCCTGACGGGCGGCGGACCGTGGAAATTGCTGCGATTTGCTGCGCAAAAAAATCTTTTTTTGGCGCCGCAAAAGTCCTAGGCTCCGGGCGAGTTCGGGCGGGGAGCCTTGCGTCGATGGCCGACAAGTCGCCGGTGATGATCAAGAAATACGCCAATCGGCGCCTGTATCACACGGGCTCGAGCAGCTACGTCACGCTCGAGGACCTCGCCGCGATGGTGAAGAAGGGCGAGGATTTCGTCGTGCGGGACGCCAAGTCCAACGACGACATCACGCGTTCGGTGCTCACCCAGATCATCTTCGAGCAGGAATCGCGCGCGGGGCAGAACTTGCTGCCGATCTCGTTCCTGCGCCAGCTGATCGGCTTTTATGGCGACAGCCTGCAAGCGCTGGTGCCGAGTTATTTGCAGATGTCGATCGACCGCTTCGCCGGCGACCGCGGCGCGGTGAGCGAGGCCGCCGCGCGCGCCTTCGGCCCGACGGGGGCCAACGCCTTCGAAGAGATGACGCGTCGCAACATGCAGATGTTCACGCAAGCGCTCGGCGTGTTCGCGCCGTTCCAGCCGCCGCGCGACCCCGGCGCGGCGCCGGCGCGCGGCGAGGACGCCAAGCTCGACGCCATGCGCGCCGAACTCGACGCCATGCGCGAGAAGCTCGAGACTATCGCCTCGCGTAAATGAGGCGCGGCGCCGCCGGCTGCGCGGCGTCGATCTCGTCGGGCGACCGGGCCGCGCCGAAATGGTGGCCCTGCAGGTAGTCGACGCCCCAATCGGCCAGCAGCGCGGCGGTCTCGGCGTCCTCCACCCATTCGGCGACGACGGGCGCGCCGAGGTGGCGGCCCAGCGCCACCAGCGTGCGCACGAAGAAGCGGTCGTCGGCCGATCGCGCGAGGTCGCGCACGAAGGCGCCGTCGATCTTCACCAGGTCGACGCCAAGCGCGCGCAGGGCGCGGAACGACGAATGGCCGGCGCCAAAATCGTCGATCGCGACGCGCACGCCCATCGACCGCACGGCCGCGAGCGATTCGGCGGCCGCCTCGACGTCGGCCGTCGCGGCGGTTTCGGAAATCTCCACGTAGAGCCGGCGCGCGGCGCCGGGCGCGGCAGCGAAGACATGCGCCATGCGGTCGGGCCAGCCGGGATCGCGCAAGGTGCCGACCGACACGTTGACCGCGAGCGTCGCGTCGGGCCGCGCGACCAGCCGGTCGCGGGCGAGTTCGAGCATCCGGTGGTCGACGAGGCCCAGCAGACCGGCCCTTTCGGCCACCGGCACGAAGGACGCCGCGCCGCACAGCGTGCCGTCGTCGCGGCGCAGCCGAGCCAACGCCTCGTGGATCGGGGCGCCGCCGCGCGTAGGCACGATCGGTTGCAGCGCCATTTCGAGCCGGCGCTCGTTGAGCGCGGAGACGATCTCGTCGGAGATCGCGATCGCGCGCAGGCGCGCGTCGTCCCAGGCGAGCGAAGGCGAGTAGGTCGCGCACCGCTTGGCGCCCCGCGCGCGGGCGTGGGCGAGCGCCTCTTCGGCGTGCTGCAACAAGGCCTGCGGGCAACGACCGTCGTCGGGCCCGACCGCGCCGCCGACCCGCACGCTCGCGCGCAGCGCGGCGCCCGGAAACTCGATCCCGGCGGCCGTGGCGGCGTCGGCGAAGCGCTCCGCGGCCGCCGCGAGCCGTTCGCCGTCGCAGCCCTCGAGCGCCAGCGCGAAGCAAGCGCCGCCGAAGCGCGCGATGCGGTCGCCCGAGCGCATGGAGGCGCGCAGCGCGCCTGCCACCGCGCGCAAGGTCGCGTCGCCGGCGTCATAGCCGTGGACGCGGTTCAGCGCCGCGAGATTGTCGATCCGGACGAGAGCGACGCCCACCGCGCCGCGCGTCGCGGCCGCGGATTCGAGCCGCCGCGCGACATGGGCGACGAAGGCCGCGCGCCCGAGGGCGCCGGTCGTGGGGTCGCCGTTCCGTTCGTGCGAGGTGGCGCGAAGCTGGACGCCGCGCAGCCGACGCATCACGCCATGCGCGCGCACGGGGCGCCCGTCGGCGTCGGCGAACCAACGGCCGCCGTCCTCGATTTCGATCCGCCGGCCGCCCGCGGGCGCGAGCGCGTAGCGCGCGCGATAGGGCGCGCCCTGTTCGTCGGCGGGCTCGGCGGAATCGTGGATCGCGCGATGGCGCGATTCCAGGCTGTCGGCCGACAGGAGCTCGGCGAAATTGGCGCCGCTGCGCAGGGCCAGCGCCGGCACGCCAGCGAGCACTTCGCCGACGCTGGGGCCGAACGTCAGGCGGTCGGAAACGATGTCCCAGTCATAGACGACCTCGCCGATCGCCGTCAGCGCGGACAGCGCGTCCGGGGAATCGTCCGCGCCGTCCTCGTTTGCGGCGACTTCGGCCGCGAGCTTCGCGCCGTCCCGTTCGCGATCCAAGTCCGCCTCCGCCCCGATAGAGGCGATGACCTTGGGGCGCCTTGGTTAATTCGGCGTTGAGGAAGGGCGTCGCGCGCCCCGTTCAGGCGCGGTTTTTGCGCTCGCGCAGCTCGACGAAAACGGCCGACGGCGCCGTGCTCGCCATGCCGAGCGCACTCGCGACCGCGGGATCGGCGGCGCGCAGGAACGGATTGGCGCGCAATTCCTCGCCGATCGTGGTGGGCGGCATGACGCCGCCCTTCGCCTTGGTCGCCTCGATCTCGGCGGCACGTGCCGTCACCGCGGCGTCGTCGGGCAGGACCGAGCGCGAGAACCGCGCGTTGGCGAGGTCGTAATCGTGGCCGTGATGGACGATCGTTTCGGCCGGCAGCGCGGCGAGCTTGGTCAGCGAGTCCCACATCACGGGCAGCGGCGTCTCCAGCACGCGGCCGCAGCCCATCGTGAACAAAGTGTCGCCGACGAAAGCGACGCCCGCGCCCGCGAAATGAAACACGATATGTCCCGCCGTGTGGCCCGGCGTCTCGATCACGCGGCCTTCGAGCGCCCCGACCCGCACGGCGTCGCCCTCGCGCAACGTCGCGTCGAGGCCGCCGATCTTGCCGGCCTCCTTGGCGGGGCCGAGGATTTTGACGCTTGGAAACGCCGCCTTCACGGCGGGCAGGCCTTGCACGTGATCGGCGTGGTGATGGGTCACCAGCGCCTGCGAAATCGTCCAGCCCGCTTCGCGCGCCGCCGCCACCACGACATCGCCGTCGGGCGCGTCGACGCAAGCCGTCGCGCCGGTCGCGGAATCGTGGATCAGGACGCCCCAATTGTCCTTGAGGCAGGGAAAACGGCGGACGATGGCGGACATTTCGGCTCCGAGGATGCGGCCTGCGTCGGCGGCGAATCAATCAACCGCCGAGCAGCGCCGCCATCGCCTGTTTGAAGCCGTTTGGCGAGAAGCCGAGCGTGAACTTCTGGCCGGCGCCGGTGACGTAGAACGCCGACGGCGGCTTTTCCGCCGCGGCCCATTTCTCGACGATGCCCCTGGCCACGGGCCCTTGCGCGAAGCAGGCGCCGGGCACGCAGCGCGTCCATTTGAGTTCGAGCGCGCCCTTCGCCGCCGTGTCGAGCCCAGCGGCGATCGGTTGCGAGAGATTGACGTTCACCGGCACGGCGAACGTGAGCAACATCTCGCCGGCGGCCTTGGGACGGCTGACCGCGACGCGGCCGTAAGGCGCCTGCTGGCCCTTCAGGAAGAAATTCTGGGTCGCCTCGCAGGATTTGCCCGCATTGGCGATCTCGCGGCACGACACGGTCCAGTCGCCGAACGTCTCGTCGGTGGCCTGCGGACCCGTCTGCGCGGCGGTAGGCTTCGGCTTGTCCTTGGTCGCGGTAGCGGCATGTGCAGTCGTCATGGCCAGCGCCGCCACACCCAGAACCGACGACATGCGGACGACCGAACGCTGGATTGCCATGACCGCTCCCGACGCAAATTGACGCGCGAATTTCCGCGCGGCGCGATGGTTAAATGCAACGATCGATGGTGTCCAGCGCGGGAATCGGCCGGTCCGTGTGGAAATGGATGGGCCGGCACGGCGGTCGCGTCGAAATTGTCCACCGCGACTGTGGCAAACTTGCCCTGCCAAGTGACCCTGCCAAGTGACATTGCGCCCGGGCGAATGCCAAAAGGTTGACGTCTAAACCCCAATAACCTCTCGTCGGGGAAACGTAATGTGGGGTGGTCGCCATTTCGCCACCGCCATGATCGGCCAAGAATATCCCGGCGCGACGTACCCAACGGATTCGCGATCGTCGCCCGCGCGAAGAACGAGGCCGGCCGTTGCGACGCGCTCGCAGTGCGCGTGCTCTCCAGCCCCCGACTGCCCGGCGATGGCGCGAGTGATCGCCGCCGAGGGCCGCGACCTCGGCTCGCTGGCGGGCGTGCCGCCGCTGCAGGACGCGACCGGCCAATACGCCCTCGTGCCGACGGGCGACGGCGGCAACGTGCTCGTCGTGCGAGGATCGGCCGGGCTTCGGGCCGCGTCGCCCACCCGCGTCTCTTCGTCATTGCCGACCCGCGCCTCCCCGTCTTTGCGAGGAGCGTCAGCGCCGAAGTAATCCAGAGACCACGGTCATGGGCGAGGCCTTTCCGGACGACTGGATCGCTTCGCTCGCAAGGACGGTGGTGGTTGGCGCGAGAAGAGACCGCGACCTGGCCGCGGTTGGCGCCGGCGGCGACGCTTCTATATGGTCCGCCGCCGCGGAGAGGAACATGGCGAACACGGACCCGGGCGGCGGAGAAGGCGACACCCATTTCGGGTTCGCGACATTGCCGCTCGCCGACAAGCAAGGCCGCGTCGACGACGTGTTCCACAAGGTGGCGCGCCGCTACGACCTGATGAACGACCTGATGTCGGGGGGGCTGCACCGCGCCTGGAAGGATGTGCTGGCCGCCCGCGCCGCCGGGCCGCGCCGCGCCGCGCGCCGCCATCTCGACCTGGCGGGCGGCACCGGCGACGTGGCGTTCCGCATCGCGGAGGCCGCGCCCGGCACGCATGTCACCGTGCTCGACATCAACGCCGACATGCTCGCGGTCGGCCGCGAGCGCGCGGGCAAGCGCGGGCTGGCCGATCGCGTGACCTTCGTCGAAGGCAACGCCGAGGATCTGCCCTTCGAGGCGGCCTCGTTCGACGGCGCCACGATCGCCTTCGGCATCCGCAACGTGCCGCGCATCGCGCGCGCGCTCTCGGAAACCCATCGCGTCCTGCGGCGCGGCGCGCGGTTCCAGTGCCTCGAATTCTCGAGCGTGGACGTGCCGGGGCTCGACCGGCTCTACGACGCGTTTTCGTTCTCGGCCATCCCGGCGATCGGCAAGGCGGTCGCAGGCGACGGCGAGCCCTACCGCTATCTCGTGGAATCGATCCGCAAGTTCCCGCAACCGGAAGATTTCGCGCGCATGGTCGCGGCCGCCGGCTTCTCGCGCGCCTCCTTCGAGCGTCTGAGCGGGGGAATCGTCGCGCTCCATTCGGGCTGGAAACTCTAGGCTTTGGGCGTCTTCGCCGACATCGGCCACGCCGCGCGGCTGGCGCGCGCGCTCTGGGCGCTGGCGCGCGAGGGCGTGTTCCTCGCCATCGACCCCGCCGCCGCGCCGCCCGCCGCGCGCGTTCCGCTGGCGCTGACGCGGGCGCTGGCGCGCAAGCGGGCGGGACTGTCGGGCCTCGCGCCCGCGATGACGCGGCTCGGTCCGTCCTACGTCAAGCTCGGCCAGTTCCTCGCCACCCGGCAGGACGTCGTCGGCGCCAAGGTCGCCGCCGAGCTGGAAAAGCTCCAGGATCGCGTGCCGCCGTTCCCACGCGAGGTCGCGGCGCGTCGCGTCGAGGACTCGCTGGGCCGCCCGCTGGGCGAACTTTACGAAAGCTTCGGCGAGCCGGTCGCCGCCGCCTCGGTGGCGCAAGTGCATCGCGCGCGCGTCCGCGACGCCGACGGCGTGCGCGACGTCGCGGTGAAGGTCCTGCGGCCGGGCGTCGAGCGACGCTTCCGCCGCGACCTCGACGACATGCGCTTCGCCGCGCGCTTCGCGGAGGCGTGGTTTCCTGCGGCGCGCAGGCTGCGGCCGGTCGAGACCGTCGAGACGCTGGCGCGCTCGGTACGCCGCGAGATGGACCTGAGGCTCGAGGCGGCCGCAGCCTCCGAGTTCCGCGAGAACGCGGAGAAGGACGCCGAGTTCCGCGTGCCGTCGGTCGACTGGGAGCGCACTTCGCGCGACGCGCTCACGCTGGAATGGATCGACGGCGCCGCGATGTCGGACGACGCGGCGCTCGACGCCGCCGGCCACGACCGGCCGCGGCTGGCGCGGCTCGTCATCCAGTCGTTCCTGCGCCACGCGCTGCGCGACGGCCTGTTCCACGCCGACATGCACCGCGGCAACCTGTTCGTCGATCCGCAGGGCCGGCTGGCGGCGGTCGATTTCGGCATCATGGACCGCATCGGCGACAAGGAGCGCCGCTTCCTCGCCGAGATCCTGTACGGCTTCATCGTGCGCGACTACCGGCGCGTGGCCGAGGTCCATTTCGAGGCGGGCTACGTGCCGCGCACGCATTCGGTCGAGGATTTCGCGCAGGCGATCCGCGCCGTCGGCGAACCGATCCATGCCCGCACCGCCGACCAGATCTCGATGGCGCGCGTGCTGACGCTGCTGTTCGAGATCACGTCGCTGTTCGACATGTCGACGCGCACCGAGCTCGTGCTGCTGCAGAAGACGATGGTGGTGGTCGAGGGCGTGGCGCGCGGCCTCGACCCGAAGCTCGACATGTGGGCGACGGCCGAGCCGGTGGTGCGCGACTACATCGAGGGCCACCTCGGCCCTTCGGGGATCGCGCGCCGCGCGCTGGGCGACCTCGGCAAGGCGGCGGCGCTGCTGTCCCGCGCGCCGGGGATCGTCGAGCGCTTGTTCGACGGCATCGAGAACCCGCCGCCCGCGCAGCCGCCGGCGCGGACGTTCGCGGTCTGGCGATGGATCGCCGTCGCCGTCCTCGTTTACGCTGCATACCGATACGGCCTTGCGCATCCCGGTTGAGCGGGATTAGCGTCCGCGGCTTCGGGCCGGGGGCGGAGCATGGGATCGCGGAAAGCCGGCCTCTCGGGACGACGCGTCCTGCTCGTCGTCGGTGCGGGCGTCGCCGCTTACAAAGCCTTGGAACTGGCGCGCCTTTTCCGCAGGCGCGGTGCGGGCGTGCGCGGCGTTCTCACGCCCGCGGCGACGCAGTTCGTCACCCCGCTCTCGCTCGCCGCGCTGACCGGCGAGGAGGTCTTCTCCGAACTGTTTTCGCTCACCCGCGAAAGCCGCATCGGCCATATCGAATTGTCGCGCGAGGCCGACCTCGTCGTCGTCGCGCCGGCGACCGCCGACCTGCTCGCCAAGATGGCCAACGGACTGTGCGACGACCTCGCTTCGACGCTGTTGCTGGCCACCGACAAGCGGATCCTCGTCGCGCCGGCGATGAACCTGCGCATGTGGGCGCATCCCGCCACGCGCCGCAACGTCGAGAGGCTGGCGCGCGACGGCGTGTCATTCGTCGGGCCGGACGCGGGAGCGATGGCCTGCGGCGAATGGGGTCTCGGCCGCATGGCCGAGCCCTCGGCGATCTTCGAGGCGGCGGCGAAGCTGCTCGAGGGCGACACGACGCTGCCGCCGCCCGAGGGCGCGATGTCGGCGGCCCGCCCGCTCGCCGGCCGCCGGGCGATCGTCACCGCGGGCCCGACCCACGAGCCCATCGACCCGGTGCGGGTGATCGCCAACCGCTCGTCGGGCCGGCAGGGTTACGCGATCGCCGCCGCGCTCGCTCAAGCCGGCGCCGAAGTGACGCTCGTCAGCGGTCCGACGGCGCTCGAGTCGCCGGCCGGCGTCGGGATCGTCCGCGTCGAGACCGCGCGCCAGATGCAGGCGGCGGTCGAGGCGGCGCTGCCCGCCGACATCTTCGTCGGCGCGGCGGCGGTCGCCGATTGGCGACCGGCGGCGGAGGCCGGGCATAAGATGAAGCGCGGCGGCGCGAAGGAGGCGACGCTGACGCTCGTCGTCAATCCCGACATCCTCGCCGGGATCGGTACGCGCAAGAAGGGCCGTCCGAAGGTCGTGGTCGGCTTCGCCGCCGAGACCGAGAAATTGTTGGAGCACGGCCGCAGGAAGCTCGTCGCCAAGGGTTGCAATTTGATCCTCGCCAACGACGTCGGCGCCGCGAGCGGCGTATTCGGCGGAGCGCGCAATCGCGTGCGCGCGATTTCCGCGGATGGCGTCGAGGAGTGGCCGGAGGCGACCAAGGACGAAGTCGCCATGCGTCTCGTCGCGCGGATCGTCGAGCTGCTGGAGCGCGCGCCTTGAATCCGATCGTGAAATTCCGCCGCCTTCCGCACGCGGCCGACCTGCCTGCGCCCGCCTACGCGACCGTCGGCGCCGCCGGCGCCGACCTGTGCGCCGCCCTGCCCGCGAGTGCGCCGCTCGTTCTCACGCCAGGCGAGCGTTTCGCCGTCCCGACGGGGGTCGCGATCGCCCTTCCGGAGGGCTTCGAGGCGCAATTGCGGGCCCGAAGTGGCTTGGCTTTACGATTTGGGCTTGCTCTCGTTAACGCCCCGGCTACGATAGACGCGGATTATCGGGGCGAAATCAAAGTGATAGTAATAAACCTCGGTCGCGAGCCCGTGACGCTGGAACGCGGCATGCGCATCGCCCAGATGGTGATAGCCCCGGTCGCCCACGCGAGCTTCGCGGAATCGGACGATCTCGGCGAAACCGGGCGAGGCGCGGGCGGTTTTGGATCTACGGGCGTGAAATCGGAGGTCGCTTCGCCATGATGCTCTTGCCAAGGCGCAGCCTGCTCGCGATCGCGGCGGTCGTCGACGTCGCGCTTCACGCCAGGCCCAAGCCCGTCGCCGCAAAAGCGCTCGCGGCCCGCCACGACCTGCCGCCGCGTCACCTCGAGACCCTCCTGCAAAGTCTCGTGCGGGCCGGCATCCTGAAAGGCGTGCGAGGCCCGCGCGGCGGATACGAGCTGGCGCGCGACCGCCGGCGCGTGACCGCGGCGGGCATCGTCCGCGCCGTCGAGTTCGATCCCGAAGCCGACGCGCCGCGTCGCGCATCGCCGCTGATGTCGGCGGTCGTCGAACCCAAGGTGGTCCATGCCGGGGAGACGTTTCTCGCCGAACTGGAAAAGATCACTGTCGAGGACCTGTGCCGCGAGGCGACGGAGCGCGGCGTGTTCGAAACCAAGGTGCCTGGGGTTGATTTCACGATATGACGTAGTATGTTATAATAATGAACAAGTCCGTTGCGCCAAAATAGGTTGACGCGGACCGGGAGGAGAAATCGCGATGGCCGAAGCGACCAAGGCGCCCGGGCGCGGGCGCATCTACGGTTCGATCACGGAAACGATCGGCGACACGCCGTTGGTGCGGCTCGACCGGCTGGCGCAGGAACGGGGCGTCAAGGCGAAGCTGGTCGCAAAGCTCGAGTTCTTCAACCCGATCGCCAGCGTCAAGGACCGCATCGGCGTCGCCATGATCGACGCGCTGGAGGCCCAAGGCCGCATCGTGCGCGGCCAAAGCACGATCGTCGAGCCGACGTCCGGCAACACCGGCATCGCGCTCGCCTTCGTGGCCGCGGCGCGCGGCTACAAGTTGATCCTCGTGATGCCCGAATCGATGTCGATCGAGCGCCGCAAGATGCTCGCCCTGCTCGGCGCCGAGCTGGCGCTGACGCCGGCGGCGCAGGGCATGAAGGGCGCCATCGCCAAGGCCAAGGAATTGCTGGAAACGATTCCGGGTTCCGTGATGCCGCAGCAATTCGAGAACCCGGCCAATCCCGACATTCATCGTCGCACGACCGCCGAGGAGATCTGGAACGACACCAAGGGCGAGATCGACTGGTTCGTGTCTGGCGTGGGGACGGGCGGCACCATCACCGGCGTGGGCCAAGTGCTCAAGAAGCGCAAGCCGGGCGTCAAGATCGTGGCCGTCGAGCCCGAGGATTCCCCGGTGCTGTCGGGCGGTTCGCCCGGCCCGCACAAGATCCAGGGCATCGGCGCGGGTTTCGTGCCGGCGATCCTCGACCGCTCGGTGGTCGACGAGGTGGTCACGGTCGGCAACCAGACGAGCTTCGACACCGCGCGCCTGATGGCGCGGCTCGAAGGCGTGCCCTGCGGCATATCCTCGGGCGCGGCGGTCGCCGCCGCGGTCGAGATCGGCCGCCGACCCGAAGCGGCGGGCAAGATGATCGTCATCGTCGTGCCGAGCTTCGCCGAGCGCTACCTGTCGACGGCACTGTTCGACGGGCTTTGACGCCGCGTCCGGCGGTCGATCGGCCAAGGGCTTTCCCGCCGCGCGATGCGCGGCGTCGAAGCCGAAGGTCATCGTCGGACCCAGCGTGACGCCGCCGGCGGGTTGCCGCGGGATCCACATCCAACCGCCCGCCCACGCTGCCGTGCCGCCGATCCGGACGTGCTTTTCCGGCACGTCCACCTCGAGCCCAAGGAACGCCGCGTTCACTTCCGCGCCGACGACGATGGGAACGCCTTCTCCAGCGACGGCAGGAACCCGCCCGCCAGCGCGTTGCCCATGACGAGCCGCGTGCCGCGCCGGTGCCGCGCAGGCGGTCGACGTCGCACCGGTCGACCATCATGCCGTCGAGCGCGATGAACTCCGGGATCGGCGGCGTATGACGTCGAGCGCGCGGCCGGCCAGCGCGGTCCCCACCCGTTCGGTGCACCCACTTGCCCGACGGTGCCCCCGCCTCTATGCTGACAACATAGTTTGCAAAACGGAGATTTTGTTGTCAGCACAAGTCGTCCATACCGTCGTTGTCGTTTCCGACGACAGGGAGGTCCTCGATTCGATCAACGCCGCGATCGGGAGCGAGTCCGATTATCGGCTGATCGAATGCCGCAGCGCGCAGGAAGCGTGGCTTCGTCTCAACGAGATCCAGGCGCACTTGATCGTCGCCGACTGCCGCGCCCTGATCGGCGTCGACCCGGATTTCCTCGTGCGCGCGCGCATCACCCATCCCCACGTCGGGCGCGTGATGATCGCCGATCCCGAGCTGGACGCCGCCTGCGCCGCGATGGCGCGCCAAGCCGCCGCCTACCTCTACGTGCTCAAGCCCGCCTCGCCGGCGCTGATCAAGCTCGTCGCCGTCCGGGCGCTGGAGATGGCCGAGTTGTCGCGCCGGCATCGACTGCTGTCGCGCGAGCTCAAGATCTCCATCGACGACCAGATGTTCTTCCCCGCCGCCGAGCCGCTATCGGTCAAGGGCGGCTGGTCGCAGTTCGAACGGCTCGTGTTCGTCAGCGCGAAGATGGCCGAGCTCTGCGACGAGGCGCGGCGCGCCGCCAAGACCGAATTGCCGGTGCTGATCCATGGCGAGACGGGGACCGGCAAGGAGCTCCTCGCGCGCGCCATCCATTTCAATTCGGCGCGGATGCGTTCGCCGCTCCACGTCCAGAATTGCGGCGGCCTGTCGGACGACACGCTGCACTCCGAGCTGTTCGGCCACGTGCGCGGCGCCTTCACCGGCGCGATCGCCAACCGCATGGGGCTGTTCCGCGCCGCCGACGGCGGCACGGTGTTCCTCGACGAGATTTCCGAGGTGTCGCCGCGCTTCCAGGTGAGCCTGCTGCGCTTCCTGCAGGAACGCGAGATCAAGCCGCTGGGATCGGACAAGGTGCAGTTCGCCGACGTGCGGATCATCGCGGCGAGCAACCGGCCGCTGGCCAAGCTGGTCGAACGCGGCGAGTTCCGGCGCGACCTGTTCTATCGTCTGAAGGGCTTCGAGCTCCTGATCCCGCCGCTGCGCGAGCGCAACGAGGATGTCGCGCCGCTGGCGCAGTTCTTCGTCGAAAAATACGCCGGCGTCGTCGGCCGCCGCGTGCTGGGCCTGACTGCCGACGCGCTGGCGCGCTTGCGCGCCTATGCGTGGCCGGGCAACGTGCGCGAGCTCGAGACCGAAATCCGCCGCATGGTCGCGATCGCCGAACAGGGCGGCTACATATCCGCCCGCCACCTCTCGCAGGCGATCGGCGAGGTCGACATCGCCGACGCCGCCGCCGGCCTGCCCGCGGGCGGCAACCTCAAGGACATGGTCGAGGCGCTCGAACGCCAAGCGGTGTCGGCCGCGTTGCGCCGCCACCAATGGAACCAGACGCGCGTGGCCAACGAACTCGGCCTGTCGCGCGTCGGCCTCGCCAACAAGATCAAGCGCTATTCGCTGGAACCGCGCTGAGCGCTGGACGTCGCGTGCGACGCCGCCGGCAACTCGCTTTGCAGGGCCTACGTAAAGTTACTTAGCGCGCGCCAGATGGCGGGGCGCGACGCTGCGCTGCAGCGTGTCGTAAAGAACTGATAAATAATCTATTTTTGCGTTCGTATCGTTTGGCACGGCGGTTGCTCCTATAGGGGCGCGGCGTTTCGGCGTCGACGACAACAACGGCGCGTCGGGCGCCACAGGGAGGAGCGAATGGCCAATCTGCTTTGGCTGCAAGGCGGCGCGTGTTCGGGCAACACGATGTCATTCCTGAACGCGGAAGAGCCGAGCGCGTGCGATCTGGTCACGGACTTCGGCATCAACGTGCTCTGGCATCCCTCGCTCGGACTCGAGCTCGGGGCGGGCGTCAAGACGATCCTCGAGAAATGCATTTCGGGCGAGATCAAGCTCGACATCTTCGTGTTCGAGGGGTCCGTCGTCAACGCGCCCGACGGCACCGGCGAATGGAACCGGTTCTGCGGCAAGCCGATGAAGGACTGGGTGAAGAAGCTCTCCGACGTCGCGCAGTTCGTCGTGGCCATCGGAGATTGCGCCACCTGGGGCGGCATTCCCGCGATGGCGCCCAACCCCTCCGACAGCCGCGGCCTCCAGTTCCTCAAGCGCGCCAAGGGCGGCGCGCTGGGCGCGGAATTCAAGTCGAAGTCCGGCTTGCCGGTCATCAACATCCCCGGCTGCCCCGCGCATCCCGATTGGGTCACCCAGATCCTCGTGGCGGTGGCGACCGGACGGGCCGGCGACCTCGAAGTCGACGAGTTCCACCGCCCCAAGACCTTCTTCACCTCGTTCACGCAGACCGGCTGCACCCGCAACATGCACTTCGCCTACAAGGTCTCGACGACCGCGTTCGGCCAGCGCAAGGGCTGCCTGTTCTACGACCTCGGCTGCCGCGGCCCGATGACGCACAGCCCGTGCAACCGCGTGCTGTGGAACCGCGTGTCGTCGAAGACGCGCGCGGGGATGCCTTGCCTCGGCTGCACCGAGCCGGAATTCCCCTTCTACGATCTCGCGCCGGGAACCGTCTTCAAGACGCAGACCATGATGGGCGTGCCCAAGGACCTGCCCAAGGGCGTCGACAAGGTCGGCTACGTGAAGCTGACCGCCGCCGCCAAGGGCGCCGCCCCCGCTTGGGCGGAAGAAGACATCTTCGTCGTTTGAAACGGCGAGTGGAGGAGACGGGAACATGACGATTCAAACGCTCGACATCTCGCCGGTCGGCCGCGTCGAGGGCGACCTCGACGTGCGCGTCGACATCGAAAACGGCGTCGTGGTGAACGCCTGGACGCACGCGGAACTGTTCCGCGGCTTCGAGGTCATCCTGCGCGACAAGGACCCGCAGGCCGGCCTCGTGGTGACGCCGCGCGCCTGCGGCATCTGCGGCGCCTCGCACCTGTCCTGCGCCGCTTGGGCGCTCGACACCGCATGGGGCACGACCGTGCCGCGCAACGCGATCCTGGCCCGCAACCTCGGCCAGATCGTCGAGACCATCCAGTCGATCCCGCGCCATCACTACGGCCTGTTCATGATCGACTACACGCACAGGAACTACTCGAAGCTGCCGAGCTACGAGGAGGCGGTGAAGCGCTATTCGCCCTTCACCGGCACGTCCTACGAGGCCGGCGTCACGATCTCCGGCCGGCCGGTCGAGATCTATGCGCTGCTCGGCGGGCAATGGCCGCACTCGTCTTACATGGTGCCGGGCGGCGTGATGTGCGCGCCGACCCTCACCGACGTCACCAGGGCGTGGGCGATCCTCGAACATTTCCGGCGTAACTGGCTCGAGTCGCTGTGGCTCGGCTGCTCCATGGAGCGCTACGAGAGGATCCGCTCGTTCGACGACTTCCTCGCTTGGCTCGACGAAAGCCCGGCGCACGCCAATTCCGACCTCGGCATGTTCTGGCGCATGAGCCGCGAGATCGGTCTCGACAAATACGGCAAGGGCCACGGCAAGTTCGTGAGCTGGGGATACCTGCCCCACGAGGACCGCTACAACAAGCCGACCATCGAGACGCGGCAGGCTTCCGTCATCATGAAGTCCGGCGTCTACGACGGCGCGACGGACTCCCACAAAGTGATGGACCAGGCGTTCACCCGCGAGGACACGCTGCACGCCTGGTACGACGAGGGCGGCGAGACGCATCCGTTCGACCGCGTCACCAAGCCGGTGCAGAAGAACCCGGTCGACGTCGACAACAAGTATTCGTGGTCGACCGCCGTCCGGCACCTTCAGAACGGCCGCCTCGAGGCCGGCCCGCTGGCGCGGCAGCTGATCGCGGGCGGTTCGCACGGCGAGAGCTGGCAGCACACCGACCCGCTGGTGCTCGACATGTACCGGAAGATGGGCGGCGCCTCGACGATGCTGCGCCATTTCGCGCGCATGCACGAGCTGTGCAAGCTCTACCGCGAGGCGGAGCGCATCCTGCGCGAGTTCCGGCTCGGCGACGAATGGTACGTGAAGCCGACCGAGAGGGACGGCCGCGGATGGGGCGCCACCGAGGCGGCGCGCGGCGCGCTCTGCCACTGGATCGAGGTCAAGGGCGGCAAGATCAAGAACTACCAGATCATCGCCCCCACCACCTGGAACGTCGGCCCGCGTTCCACCGACGGCGAGCGCGGACCCATCGAGCAGTCGCTCGTGGGCACGCCGATCAAGGACAGTTCGGACCCGGTCGAGGTCGGACACGTCTGCCGGTCCTACGATTCCTGCCTCGTTTGCACGGTGCACGCACATGATGCATCGACCGGCGAGGAACTCGCGCGCTTCAGGACGGCCTGAAGGCGCACAAGAAGACGCCCGGGGAGGGAACGATGTCCGCAGCGGGAGACCCTGCGCGGGCCGACGAACGCGACGCGTTCGCGCGGCGATACGGCGTCGCGCCTTCCGGGGCGGATCACGCGACGCTGCTGCGCATGATCGAGGACTTGTTGCGGGAAGGGCTGAAGACGCAAGTCGAGCCCTTCCCGGAGACCGACCGGGAGTTCGCCGCCATCCTCGACGAGCTCCGCCCGCTCTCGGCCGACCAGCTGCGGGAAAAGCTGGTCGTCAGCGGTTGGCTGCTGGCGCCCTACGGGCCCGACGCCATGCGCTGCCAAGAGTGCATGTACTACCTCGTCCACAAGCGCTGGTGCGACCTGCCGGAGCTGAGCCTGCCCGCCGAACCCGAATGGTGGTGCCGACTCTGGCGCATCTGAAGCCGCGCTGCGACGCTAGACGACGGGGGGGGGGGGGGGGCCAAA
>JAGWKJ010000115.1 GCA_028865375.1 Hyphomicrobiales bacterium
GTCGTTGCCGTGCGCGGTCGATGAGAAGCCGCATTGGTGGCTGAGCGCGCAGCGCTCCAGCGGCACGTAGCGCACGGCCTCGTCGATGCGCCGGCGGACCTCGTCGACGGCTTCCACGCGCGCGTGCTTCGAGCTCATCAGGCCGAGCACCACCGTCTTGCCGGGCGGCGCGTGACGAAGCGGCGCGAAATCGCCAGAGCGTTCGTCGTCGTATTCGAGGAAGAAGCCGTCGACTGCCATCTCGTTCAGCAGGATCGCGGCCACCGGTTCGTAGCCGCCCTGCGCGACCCAGGCGCTCTTGAAGTTGCCGCGGCACAGGTGGACGCAGACCGTCATGTCCTTGGGCCGGTCGCGGATCGAATCGTTGATCAGCCGACAATAAAGCCGCGTCAGCGCGTCGGGGTCGTCGCCGCGCGCCTTGGCGCTGTCGCGGATCGCGGGGTCGCAGAGATAGGCGAGATTGGTGTCGTCGAACTGCAGATAGCGGCAGCCGCGCGAGGCGAGGTCGGCGACTTCGTCGCGATAGGCGGCTGTCAGGTCGGCGTAGAAGCCTTCGAGGTCGGGATAGGCCGTCTCGCTGATCGCCTTCCGTCCGCCGCGGAAATGCAGCATCGAGGGCGCCGGCACGCAGACCTTCGGCGTCCCGCCGACGGCGGCCTTCAGGAAGTCGAAATCGGCGCCCTGGATCGGCTTGGCGTGGCGGATCTTCGCCTCGACGTGCATGGTCGGCGGCTTGAAATGCACGTCGGCGCCGTCGTCCTTGCGGAACTTGGCGACGAACTCGCCGTAATGGGTCTCCACGCCGTCGAGCTTCTCGAGGAAATCGACGTGGAAGAACGTGCGGCGGAACTCGCCGTCGGTGATGCCCTTCAGCCCCGCCGCCTGCTGCCGCCGCACGACATCGCGGATGCAATCGTCCTCGACCGCGCGCAGTTCGGCGTCCGAGATCGCCTTGGCGGCGTGCCGCTCGCGCGCGTCCATCAGACGCTTCGGGCGGAGGTATGAGCCGACGTGGTCGGCGCGGAACGGGGGCGGGGCCATGGAACCTCCTCGGGCGGCGCGCGATATCAGCGCGGCGCGGGGAGGAGCGCAAGGGCGACGGCGTGGGGCGGCGGCCGTTTGACTTCCCGCCTGCCGCGACCGACCCTCCCCGACGTTTCGCGGTGGGACGGACGATGAGCGACGCCGACACGTTGGCCACGCACGGGCGTTGCGCCTGTGGGCGCATCCGGTTCGAGGTGCGCGGTCCGCCGCTGATCGTCCACGCCTGCCATTGCACGTGGTGCCGCCGCGAGAGCGGCACGGCGCACGCGCTGAACGGCATGTGGGAGGCGGATCGCGTCGTCCATCTCGCGGACGAGCCGGAGATCGTGGACACCCCCTCGGCCAGCGGCAAGGGCCAGAAGATCGCGCGTTGCCCGACGTGCCGCGTCGCGTTGTGGAGCAATTACGCGGGCTCGGGTCCGGCGGCGCGGTTCGTGCGGATCGGCACGCTCGACGAGCCCGCCCGGTTCCCGCCCGATATCCACATCTTCACCTCGACCAAGCTGCCGTGGGTGACGCTGCCCGCCGACGCGCGCGCCGTCCCAGAATTCTACCGGCCGGAGGACGTCTGGTCCGCCGCGAGCCTCGAACGCCGACGGATCATGCGCGCGAAGGCGGCGGGGGCGGGGTGAGGTAGGGGGGATCGCGTCGATGGAATTCACGTCGCGTCAATCCGACGCCGGATGCCAGCGCCGTTCTCCAGACCCTGCCGCGCGGTCGGACGCGACGGCGCCATTCACGCGCAAAGCGCCTTGCGCTATCGTTCACCGCGGCGTCCCTCGCCGCACGATCGCACGGGGGAAGCCCCGTCCGCCCTTTTGGGCCGACGACATCATCGGCCGTGACACCTCCGGCGTTCGGCATCCGACCGTCCGTCATGCAAAGCGCTAGCGGGAGTCCATGCGTCGATCCGCGATGATGCCGCCGTCGACCCCGGACGCTCAGGGCGCCGATGACGCCCCGCGGGCGCGCGTCGTCCGGTTTCTCAAGAGCTTGGGACCCGGGCTGATCACCGGGGCGGCCGATGATGATCCATCGGGGATCGCGACCTATTCGCAGACCGGCGCGCAATTCGGGTTCGGCCAGCTCTGGACGGCGCTTTATCAAATTCCATTGCTGCTCGCGGTGCAGGAATGTTGCGGCCGCATCGGCGCCGTGACGGGGAAGGGTCTCGCGGGCGTCATCAAGGAGCATTACTCCCGTTCCATCCTGATCGGCGTCGTGCTTCTGGTCATCGTAGCCAACACGATCAACATCGGCGCCGATATCGGCGCGGTCGCCGCCGCCGCCAGGCTCGTGGTCGACGCACCCATTTGGCTGTTTGCGTTGCTCACGGCGGCGTCGGTCGTGAGCCTCGAGGTCTTCGTCAGCTATCAGGCCTACGCCAAAGTCCTCAAATGGCTTGCCTTGGCGCTGCTGTCCTATCCCGCCACGGCCTTCATGATCGCGGAACCGTGGGGAAAGATTTTTCTGGCCACCGTGATTCCCCACGTCGAGTTCACTTTCGGTTTTCTCTTCATCGTCACGGGCGTGTTCGGCACCACGATCTCGCCCTACATGTTCTTTTGGCAGGCCTCCGAGGAGATAGAGGAGGAGATCGCGCTGGGACTTTCGCCGGCCGTTGCCGGCCGGCCCGCCATCCCGCCGAGTTTCATTCGCGACATGCGCGTCGACACGACCGTCGGCATGGTCTCGTCCGAACTCGCCCAATGGTTCATCATCATCACGACCGGATCGGTCCTGTTCGGTCACGGCATCGGCGCCATCGATACGGCGGCCGACGCGGCGAAAGCCTTGGAACCGCTGGTCCGATCGTTTCCGAACTCCGGCCAGGTCGCCCGCGACCTGTTCGCGGTCGGCGTCATTGGCCTCGGCTTGCTCGGCATTCCGGTGCTCGCCGGCTCCGCCGCCTATGCGCTCGCCGAAGCCTTTTCCTGGAAGGAGGGCTTGAGCCGGAAATTTGCCGAGGCCCGCGGCTTCTACGGCGTCATCATCGTCTCGACGGGAATTGGCCTGCTACTGAACTTCGTCGGCATCGACCCGATCAAAGCCCTGGTGTTCACCGCCGTATTCAACGGCATCGCGGCCGTGCCGCTCCTCTACCTGATCGCGCGCATCAACGCCGATGCCGGCATCTTGGGCGCTTTTCGCGGCGGCCCGATGTCCCGTTTCTTCGTTTGGCTGACCTTCGGCGTCATGGCGCTCTCGGCGGCCGCGCTCCTGTACACGCTGGCGGTTCCGGGCTGATCCCGCCGGCGCGCGCGCCGTACCCGAATACTGCCCGCTGGAGGACGTCAGGTCCGCCGCGAGCCTCGAACGCCGACGTCCCCTTCAATCCCCAATTCGCGTCTCCGCCCGGCGCTTGGCTCAGTGCGCGTCCCGCTCCGGCAGGTTCACGTGCTGCTCCAAGCGCCGCAGGCGCGCTTCGAATTCGCTGATGAGGATGCCGTGGCCCAAGACCGCCGAACGATATTCGATGACCGCGCGGGGCAGGCCGACGATTTTCTCGCCGGTCTGCTTTTCGAGGGTCGCGATGTCGGCGGCGACGGCGGCGAAGCCGCTCTTCATCTCGGGGCGAAGGTCGGCCAGCTCGGCCTTGGTCGCCATCTCGCCGCGGACGTCCTTGATGTCGCCGCGCATGTCCTTCATCTCGCCGCGCATTTCTCGCAGCAGGGCGAGCACGAGGTCTTCCGGTTCTTCGGCCATCGCGGAACGGTTACCAGATCGCGGCTTCGGCGTGAAGCATTCGGGATCGCGGCGCCTCGGAACGAAGGCGGATCATCGCGTCATCCCGCCGCCTTGCGCCCCTCCACCAGATTGTCCACCACCGCCGGGTCGGCCAGCGTCGACACGTCGCCCAGCGCGCCGAATTCCCCCTCGGCGATCTTGCGCAGGATGCGGCGCATGATCTTGCCCGAACGGGTCTTGGGCAGGCCGGGAGCGAACTGGATCCGGTCGGGCGCCGCGAAAGGGCCGATCTCTGCGCGCACGTGCTGCACCAGCGTCTTGCGCAGCTCGTCGGAGCCCTGCAGCCCCGCCATCAGCGTGACATAGGCGTAGATGCCCTGGCCCTTGATGTCGTGCGGATAGCCGACCACCGCGGCCTCCGCCACGCCGGCGAAGCCCACCAGCGCGCTTTCGACCTCGGCGGTGCCGATGCGGTGGCCCGACACGTTGATGACGTCGTCGACGCGGCCGGTGATCCAGTAATCGCCGTCCTCGTCGCGGCGGCAGCCGTCGCCGGTGAAATACTTGCCCTTGTAGGCGGAGAAATAGGTCTCTTCGAAGCGATTGTGGTCGCCGAACACCGTGCGCATCTGGCCCGGCCACGAGCGCGCGATGCACAAATTGCCAGAGCAGGGGCCGTCGAGGACCATGCCGTCGGCGTCGACGATCTCGGGCACGATGCCGAAGAACGGCTTGGTGGCGGAACCGGCCTTCAGCGTCGTCGCGCCGGGCAGCGGCGAGATCAGGATGCCGCCGGTCTCGGTCTGCCACCACGTGTCGACGATCGGGCAGCGGCCGTCGCCCACCACGCGGTGATACCATTCCCAGGCTTCCGGGTTGATCGGCTCGCCGACCGAGCCCAGCAGGCGCAGCGAGGCGCGGCTCGTCGTCTTCACCGGCGCCTCGCCCGACGCCATCAGGGCGCGGATCGCGGTCGGCGCGGTATAGAAGATGTTGACTTGGTGCTTGTCGATCACCTCCCAGAAGCGGGAGACGCTCGGGTAATTGGGCACGCCCTCGAAGATCAGCGTCGTCGCGCCATTCGCGAGCGGGCCGTAGACGATGTAGCTGTGGCCGGTCACCCAGCCGACGTCGGCCGTGCACCAATAGACGTCGCCGTCGTGCCAATCGAAGACATATTGGTGCGTCATCGAGGCGTAGACGAGATAGCCGGCCGTCGTGTGCAGCACGCCCTTCGGCTTGCCGGTCGAGCCCGACGTGTAGAGGATGAACAGCGGATCCTCGGCGTCCATCTCGGCGCACGGGCAATGGGTCGTCACCATCGCGGCCGCTTCGTGCAGATAGACGTCGCGACCGGGCTTCATTGCCACCGGCGCGCCGGTGCGCCTGACCACGATCACGTGCTCGACGTCGAAGCCGCTCTTGTCGACGGCCGCGTCCGCGTTCGCCTTCAGCGGCACCTTCCGGCCGCCGCGCAGGCCCTCGTCGGCGGTGATCAACACCTTCGATCCGCAATCGGCGATGCGGCCTGCCAGCGATTCCGCCGAGAAGCCACCGAACACGACCGAATGCACCGCGCCGATGCGCGCGCAGGCGAGCATCGCATAGGCCGCCTCGGGGATCATCGGCATGTAGATCGTGACCGTGTCGCCCTTTTCGACGCCGCGGTTGCGCAGCACGTTGGCGAAGCGCGCCACCTCGTCGTGCAGCTCGCGATAAGTGATGCGCTTCGACTCCGACGGGTCGTCGCCCTCGAAGATTATCGCCACCTTGTCGGCGCGCGTCGGCAAATGGCGATCGATGCAGTTCCACGCGACGTTCGTCTTGCCGCCGAGATACCAGGCGATCCGCACGTCGCCCGGCGCGAAGGAGCAGTCCGAGGTCCTGTGGAACGGCTTGGTCCAGTCGATGCGCTTGGCCTGTTCCGCCCAGAAGCCGTCGGGATCCTTCACCGAGCGCGCATACATCTCGCGATAGGCCGCCTCGTCGACATAGGCGCGCTTGGCCCATTGCGCGGGCACGGGATGCACGTGGACGGCTTCCGACATGACGAGTTCCTCCCGGTGACGGGCCGCTTTGCGCGGCCGCTTGCATCGTTATTGTGCAATGCAATGCCGCGCGGCGCGCGCGGCGTCAACGGGCGGAGACGATCGACGCGCCGCGGCCCGACGTCACCCCGCCGGAGGGGCTTCCGTCGCTTCGGCCGTCGCGGCCTCGGGCGTGACGCGGAACGCGACGCGCTCGGGCGTCGTCTCGACCGCGACCTTGAGGCCGCACTCGCGCGCGATCAATCCGGCGTAGAACGGCTGTACCGAATGGGCGTCGACGACGCCGCTTTCCGGCCGCCCGTCGAGCGCCGCGGCGACGCCGGCCATCAGCTTGGCGTGACCGCCTTCGGCGACGACGTCGTAGCCGCCCGCTTCGCCCTCGCCGGTCGCGGTCACCTTGACGACGCCCCCGCGCGGCACGGCCGACATCGCGACCTGGCACAGGTTGAGGATCAGCTTGACGCGGTTCTTGGGCAGGTAGGCGCGCGGCAGGCCCCAATCGAGCGTCGCCTTGCCTTCGGCGAACAGGCCGCGGGCGACGTTCTCGGCCTCGCCGGTGTCGATCGAGGCGCCCGCCGAGCCCGCCGCGCCGAAAGCGAGCCGGCTGAATTGCAGCCGCGCCGCCGCGCCGCGCACGCTCTTGCGGATGAGGTCGAGCGCGAAGCCGCGCATCTCGGCGTCGCTTTCGTGCTGCGGATCGTCGAGCACTTCGAGGCCGTTGGTGATGGCGCCCACGGGATTGATGACGTCGTGGCACACGCGCGACGACAGCAGCGCCGACAGGTCGAGCGCGCCGAGCGTCACGATCGGCGCGGGGGCGGGATCGGCGGCGGGCTTGTCTTCGGAGCGCCCGTCTCGGGACGGCCAATCTTGGGACGGCCTATCTTGGGACATCGCGATGCTCCACGCGGCGGGGCCCGAATCGGGCCGGGAAAACGCGCCCCCGCGATAGGGCCTTTCGCGCGGGCGGCGCAATGGCGTAGATGCCCGCCCGACGGCGCGGACGGGCGCCCGGAGGCTCCGCCATGTCTTCGACCCTCGCGCCCGCCGAACGGCAGGCCATCGCGCTGCGCTTCGTCGAGATCGCGATCGCCGCCGGCGCGGCCATCCTCGCCGTGGGCGCGACGGGGCGGCGCCTGAAGGCCGACGAAAGCCCCGTGACCGCGGCCGACGAAGCGGCCGAGGCCGTCATCCTCGACGCGCTGGCGTCGCGCTTTCCCGATTGGCCGGTGGTGTCGGAGGAGGCCGCCTGCGCCAACGGCGCCCCGCGCGACGTGGGCGCGACCTACATATTGGTCGATCCGCTCGACGGCACGCGCGAGTTTCTCGCCGGCAACGGGCAATATACGGTGAACGTCGCGCTGGTCGAAGGCGGCCGGCCGACGGTCGGCGCGCACTACGCGCCGGCGCCGGGCCGCCTGTGGTTCGCCGGCGCCGGCGCGCCCGCCGCCCGCATGCGCGACGGCCGCGCCCTCGGCGCGCGGCCGATCCGTGCGCGGCCTGTGCCCTCCGAAGGCGCCATCGCGCTCGCCAGCCGCTCGCATCTCGATCCGGCGACCGGCGCATTCCTCGAAGCCCTGGCGCCTGCGAAGCGCATGCAGGCCGGA
>JAGWKJ010000433.1 GCA_028865375.1 Hyphomicrobiales bacterium
GGCAGCGTGAAGTTCGCCGACAGCGTCCACAGGATGACGACCTGGGCCACGAGGTTCGTGAGCTGCGCCAGCAGCGTTATGGTGAAGCCGAACACGCCGTAGTTCTCGGCGTCGCCGCCCTTGATGAAGGCGTTGACGTCCTCGGCGATGCGCTGGTCCGGATTGTCCTGCGCGCCGCCGGCGAGCGACATCCGGTAATGCGCGCCCCCGTCCAGCCAGCGCGCGACGTAGTCCCGCGTCATCCAGCGCCGCCAGCGCACCAGCAGAACCGAGGTCACGACATATTCGACGACGAACATCGTCACGATGGCGACGACCAGCGGCATGAAGACGATCGTCAGCTGGCGCCAGAACTCGGGTTGGTTCTTCTCCTGCAAGGCGTTGAAGAAGTCCCGGCCGAAGAACGACAGACGCACGTTGACGGCCACCTCGCCCTGGTTGAGCAGGATCACGAACGCGACCATCGCCACCGCCAGCGCGCCCTCCGTCGCGGCGAAGGGTCCGAACGGCCAGATCCGCGCGACGGTGGAATCCCTCGATCCGAAATAGCGGTCGGCGATCCGCGTCATGCGCCCGACCGCGGGGAAGAACGAGGCGGCGTAGACGAGCACGCCGAACACCGCGGTCGTCAGCGGTTCGCTGTCGGGCGGCAGGAAGCTTGTGAACCCGGTCGGCCACGCTCCCAGCGTCGCGGCGAGGAAGATCGCGCCGAAGACGATGGTCTCGACCGCGAACACGACGACGAAAATCTTCAGGAACCGCGACAGCCCGGCGCCGAGGAGGGTCGTGACCGCCAGCGTCGCCGATGCGCCTGCGAGCAGGAAAATCGAGGCGCCTGGGTGCGCGAGGCCGACCGCCAACACCAGCGCGGCGAAGGCCGCGACCGCGGCCGCCAGTGCTTTCATCGACATCCCGTCACTCCCCGCCGGCGCGCGACGCCGGTCCGCCATCTGCGCACCATGGGCGCGCCTTGGGGCGCGTCTCGGGCGGGCATTGATCATGCTTTGTGTCGATTTGGGGAAGGCCGCGCAAGCGGTCCGCGCGGCCGTCCGTCGCGGAGCGACATCGGCGCCGGAATGGCGCTCCCAAGGGGACTCGAACCCCTGTTTTCGCCGTGAGAGGGCGACGTCCTGGACCGCTAGACGATGGGAGCGGAAGCGGGCTTATAGGCGGGCCGCCGGCGCCGATCAAGGGAATGTGCGGGGATAGGACGCGGGCGCCATGCCCCCCATCGGCCGTCAGGCGCTATTCGGTCTTCCGGTCGTTTGAGCTCCCTTCGGCCTTGGGCCGAAGCGATGGCCGGGCAACAAGGTTCCCCAGCGACCTACATGTGTCCGAATCCGGACAGGGCGCCGCGACGATCGAGTCAAGACGCGAGTCGCGGTCCGCCCCTCAGCGCCCCGCTTTCAGGTCCGCGAGCGCCCTGGCGAAGGCTTCGTCCATCCGCCGGCCGATGCGGTGGGACGAGGCGGCGTCGCCCAGCGACGCGAGGTCGGTCTC
>JAGWKJ010000116.1 GCA_028865375.1 Hyphomicrobiales bacterium
AGGTCGTCGAGCCCGGCGCCGGGCAACAGGCGCGAGACCGGCACGCCGCCCAGCGCGCCGCGCGCCGCCATGCGTTCGACCGCGCGCGCCGCGTCGCCCTTCAGGCGCACGGTGAATTCGTTGAAGAAGGCGCGGTTGAGCACCTCGACGCCGGGCACGCGGGCGAGCGCGTCGGCGAGCCGCACGGCGCCGGAATGGTTCAGCCGCGCCAGCCGGCGCAGGCCCGCCTCGCCCAGCAGCGTGAGATGGATCGTGAAGGCGAGCGCGCACAGGCCGGCGTTGGTGCAGATGTTCGAAGTCGCCTTGTCGCGGCGGATATGCTGCTCCCTCGTCGAGAGCGTGAGGACGAAGCCGCGCTTGCCGTCGGCGTCGACGGTCTCGCCGCACAAGCGACCGGGCATCTGGCGCAGGTATTTCTCGCGTGCGGCGAACAGCCCGACATAGGGTCCGCCGAAACCGAGCGGATTGCCGATCGATTGGCCCTCGCCCGCCACCACGTCCGCGCCCATCGCGCCGGGCGGCTTCAGCAGGCCGAGCGAGACGGCCTCGGTGAAGACGACGACGAGCAGCGCGCCCGCCGCCCGGCAGGCGGCGCCGAGGTCCGCGAGGTCGCGGGGGTTGCCGAAGAAGTCGGGCGTCTGCGCCACCACGCAGGCGACGTCGGGGCCGAGCGCGGCGGCGAGGTCTTCGCGCGCGAAGACGTCGGGGGCGAGCGCCCGCGTGGCGCGGCCGGACATGCGCGCCTGCGTTTCGACGGTCGCGCGATAGTGCGGGTGAAGGGCGCCCGACAGGACCGCGACCTTGCGGCCGGTGATGCGGGCCGCCATCGCGACCGCCTCGGCCGCCGCCGTCGAGCCGTCGTACATCGAGGCGTTGGCGACCTCCATGTCGGTCAGCAACGCGACTTGGGTCTGGAATTCGAACAGCGTCTGCAACGTTCCTTGCGAGATCTCTGGCTGATAGGGCGTGTAGCTGGTCAGGAATTCCGAACGCTGGATCAGGTGATCGACGGTGGCGGGCACGTGATGGCGATACGCGCCGGCGCCGCAGAACGAAGGCGCGGCCGAAGCCGTGATGTTGCGCGCGGCCATCGCGGCGAGCGCGCGCTCGACCGCGGCCTCGGACTTGGCCGTCGGCAGGTCGAGGGGCGCGCGCAGCAGGAGGTCGGCCGGCACGTCGGCGAACAGGTCGTCCACCGAGGCTGCGCCGATGGCGGCCAGCATCGCCGCGCGGTCGGCTTCGGTATGGGGCAGGTAGCGCATCGCCGGCCTCAGAGCGTCTTGAGGAACGCCGCATAGGCGGCTTCGTCCATCAGCGCGTCGAATTGCGCGCGGTCGGAGAGTTTCATCTTGAGGATCCAGCCGGCGCCGGCGGGGTCGTCGTTGATCTTGGCCGGCTCGGCGGCGAGCGCCTCGTTGACCGCGACCACCACGCCGGAGACGGGCGAGAACACTTCGCTCGCCGCCTTCACGCTTTCGACGACGGCGGCTTCCGTCCCGGCCTCGATCGCCTTGCCGGCCGCGGGCAGTTCGACGAACACGATGTCGCCGAGCGATTTCTGCGCGTAGTCGGTGATGCCCACGACGGCGAGGTCGCCTTCGATGCGGACCCATTCGTGGTCGCGGCTGTAGCGGACGGTCATTTGCCCCCCCTGAAATAGCGATGCGGAACGAACGGAAGCGCGACCACGCGCGCGGGCAGCGGCTTGCCGCGGACGATCGCGGCCAGCGCCTCGCCGGGCGCGGCATGGGCCGCCTCGACATAGGCGAGCGCGATCGCGCCATCGACGCTGGGTCCGAAGCCGCCCGACGTGACGCGGCCGACGGTCTTGCCGTCGGCGGCGGCGACTTCGGCGCCGTCGCGCGCGGGCTGGCGGCCGTCGAGCTTCAGCCCGACGAGCCTGCGCGCAGGGCTCTCTGCGAGCCGGCGCGTCACGACCTCCGCGCCGGGATAGCCGCCCTCCGCCCGCCGGCGCTTGCCGATCGACCAGGCGAGGCCCGCCTCCACCGGCGTCGTCGTCGCGTCGATGTCATGGCCGTGCAATGGCAGGCCGGCTTCGAGGCGCAGGGAATCCCGGGCGCCCAGGCCCGCCGGCTTCGCTTCGGGCGCCGCGAGCAACGCGCGCGCCAGCGCGTCCGCGCGTCCGGCCGCCACCGAGAGTTCGTAACCGTCCTCGCCCGTGTAGCCCGACCGCGTCGCGTTGACCCGGGCGCCCGCCAGGGTCAGCGCGCGCGCGGACATGAAGGGCATGTCGGCCGCCGCGGGATCGAGTCTCGCCAGCACGTCCGCCGCCTTCGGCCCCTGCAGCGCGAGCAGCGCGCGGCCGGGCGTTTCGAGCAGCGACACGCCGGCCGGAAGTCGGGCGCGCAACAGCGCGAAGTCGGCCACCTTGTTGGCGGCGTTGACGACCAGCGCCAGCAGTCCGTCTTCGTCGGGCTCGGGAGACCGCGCGACCATGAAATCGTCGAGGATGCCGCCGTCCTCGGCGAGGAATTGCGAATAGCGCTGCCGGCCCGGCGCGAGACCGAGCGCGTCGACGGGGCAAAGCGCCTCCAGCGCGCGGGCGGTCGCCTCGTGCGACGGGCCGAGCAGGAAGGCCTGGCCCATGTGCGAAACGTCGAACAGCCCGGCGGACTGGCGCGTCCAAAGATGCTCGGCGACGATGCCGGCGGGATATTGGATCGGCATGTCATGGCCGGCGAAGGCGCCCATGCGCGCGCCGAGCGCGCGATGCAGCGCGTGCAGCGGGGTGCGCGCGAGCGCGTCGCCGGGCTGCGGAATGGTGGGTTCGTCGGTCACGGCCGCTCCAAGGACGAGTGCGCGCGAGCGGCCCCGGTCGGGTCCGTCGCGCCCCCTCTGTCCTTGACCTGAGAGATTTCCCGGCGCCTCGCGGCCCCGGCTACCCCCGTCGGTGGGCCGCGTCTCGCGACACGGCCGCTTTCCAGAGCGTCATCCTTCCGCGGTCCATCGGCCTGAGCGTTTCCGGGGCGGTTGCGCCTTCGGCGGCGGCCTTGCGGCCGCACTCTTCCGCGAAAGTTCGGTACTGACGATTCGCAAGTCGCACGATGGGGCGGACGGAGTCAATGAAGCGCCGGGTGACCGCTCGAACATTCACGGCTTCGTCAGCTCGGCGCGACAGGCCGCGGGCATCCCCGCCAGAGTCAGCGGCGGGCGCGGCTTCGCCTTGGGGTTCGGCTTGGGATGCAGCACGGCGGGCGTGAACCACCAGTTCAGGCTTTTGTCGCAGCCGTCGCCGGGCGGCATCGCCTCCTGGGGCACGCAGGACTTGGCGCCCGGCGGGCAGACCAGGCGCACGTGGTAATGCGAGCGATGGCCCCAGTATGGGCGCACTTTGGTCATCCACGGCGCGCCCTTGGCGACCCGGCACAGCGCCTTCTTGATCGCGGGGTTGACGAACATGCGATCGACCGCCGGATCGTCGGCCGAGATGCGGATGAAATCGACGACGTCCTGCGTGAACGTCTTGGGATCGACGTCGAGGCCGCTGGGCAGCGTCATCACGGTCGAATAGATCGTGTCGCGCTCGGCGTGGGTCATTACGTGGTCGGGCATCGGCCGGAACCAGACGTCGGCTTCGAGCCCGACCTGATGCGACACGTGGCTGCTGGGCAACGGACCGCCGCGCGGCTGGGACATGTCGCCGATGATGATTCCGCGCCAGACGCCGGCGGCCTGTGCCTTGGCCGATATTCGTCTCAAGTAAGAGAGTAGGAACGGGGTGCCCCATTCGCGGTTGGCGTCGGGTCGCACCGTCTGCCAGCTCGGGCCGGCGCCGGGCATGTGGACCGCTCCGCTCATGCAGCCGTTCCAATAGCGCCCGATCGGCGCGGACACGCTGCCGGCGTCCGGCTTGGGCACCGCCGCGAACAAGAACTTCGCCGGCTTGGTCAGGCTAGGCGCGGCGGTCGAAGCCTGTGCCGCCGCGGCCGGACGGGACGCCGCCGAAGCGAGTGCCGCGGCCGTGAACGCACCGGCGACCAGCCTCGATGCCTTCATTGGAACCTCCTCGAACGTCGCGATGGTCCGGCCGCATGGTTAACGCGCCGTTCACGATAAACCATGCCGACGGGCCCTGCGCGTCCGACGTTGCCGGCGCCGCGAGGTTCCGGTATTTTGCATGTCGCGGGTGCGTAACCTTGGAGTGTCGTCATGCGTTTGGCTTCTTGGGCGCTCGCGCCGGCGCTGTGCGCCTCGTTGGCCGGCCCGGCCGCGGCGACGGTGACCATCACCGTCGACCTCAGAGCGCAACGCCTCCACGCCGCCGACGGGCGCCTCTCCTATACGTGGCCGATCTCCTCGGGCGGCGACGGCTATGCGACGCCCGACGGACGATTTCGTCCGCAGCGCCTGATCGCGGACGCCCATTCCAACCTCTACGCCAACGCGCCGATGCCGCACGCCATCTTCTTTCTCGGGCCCTATGCGATCCACGGCACCTACGAGACGCGCTTCCTCGGACATCCCGTTTCGCATGGCTGCGTGCGCTTGCCGCCGGCCGCGGCCTCGACCCTGTTCGCGTTGGTGAAGAAGGAGGGCGCCGCGATCACGATCGAGGGTGCAGCGCCCAAGGGTTGGCACGTCTACGGAAAAAAGCATCCGGTCGGGCCGATGGCCGTTGCGGCGCCGAAGGTGCGCGCGAAGCCCGCCGCCAAGCGCGTTGCAATGAGGGCCGTCGTTCGTCCCGTCGCACCGCGTGCGCACGTCGCCGTGGCCGCCGCCCCCATGGCCGTTCGACGGCCGGTTCCGGTGCGGGTCTATTACGGCGCCGCCGCGTCGTCCCATCCCGAATATCCAAGGCGGGCCTACAGGCCCGGGCTGATCGGTTGGGTGTTCGGCGATACGCCCTGATCGGTCGGGGGACGGTTCACCGATTGCAATCCCCATGGAAACCGCGCCCGCTGTGGCGAGTTTGCAACAGGCCGCCGGAATGCGTGCAGCGGTCTAATGCGATCAGAAAAATCTGTTCAATTTCATAATATTACTGTGAGATCGCGGGCCCGCGGTCGGCTGTCGCAGCTTGACTCGTCGCGATCTCGATTCAACCAAGACGCGAATAATTAACCACGTTTACGATAAGATAAACTTAACATATTGTTTTTAAGCATTTATTTTTATTACCGCGCATTCAGTGCGCAAAATGGAACGCGCCATGCCGCACTCCCGCTGGTTTTCTTAACAAATCGATAACAGGACGATTGCGGCCGACATCGGAAGGTGGCAGAAAAGCTCGTCACCACGGCGGGATGAAAGCATGGTCGCCTAGAAATAAGAAGATCGACCGACGACACGTCACCGGGTGTATTCGTAAAGCGTAATGAGGCGTACCAAGTCGAATGTCGTCATTCGACGGCGTAATTTTGCGTCCTGTTGACGGGTCCTAGTCAAGTATGTTGGCGTGTGAGGCCTTGAACGACGCATTTGTCTATGTACGGGGCGAGATGATGCGACGATTGTTTAATCTGTCATTCGAATGGGACGATCCAAAGCTGACGCGTTGGCGTCGTGGCGGTCAAGCGCGCTCCGTTTCGCGATCATAGTTCGCCTGATCGCGTGATCGAGCGAGAGTCGACGCGGTATTCAACGCCCATGATCGCATGGGTCTCCATAGTGGTTTGAACCGCACGGCGTCGAGGCGTCGTCGAGGAGCTTTGTCATGGCCGAACCGGCCCTCAAAATCGTCGAAGAGACCCAACAGGGACGTTGGCGCCGCGTTTGCGACCGTCTGCGCGCCGAATTGGGCGAAGAAGTCTATACGAGCTGGTTTCAGAGCCTTGAGTTGATGGAGGTGACGGCGGGCCGCGCGCGTCTGAGCGTGCCGACCCGGTTCCTGCGCAGCTGGATCACGGAACATTTCGGCCGTCATCTCGTGCAAGCCTTGGCGACCGAGTTTCCCGGCGTCGTGGATGCGGCCGTGGAATTGCGCTCGTCGGCGCGGGCGGCGCTTGCGCCCGCCAAATCGTTCGCGGCATCCACCCCCAAGTCCGGCGGCGCGCCGCGCGCCGCGGGGTCGCCCGGTCCTCGCGAGACGCCACGCCCGACTTTCGCCCATCGTCCCGCCGACGGCGCCGCCGCGTTGGGGTCGCCGCTCGACCGGCGCATGACGTTCTCGACCTTCGTGGTCGGCCAGCCCAACCAGCTGGCGTTTGCCGCGGCCCGCAAGGTGGCCGACGCCGAGCCGGGCGCTCCGGCGCCGTTCAACCCGCTCTACGTCCATGCCTCGGTCGGCATGGGCAAGACGCACATGTTGCAGGCGATCGCGCACGCCGCCTCCGAGGTCGGCCGTCGGGTCGTCTACCTCACCGCCGAACGCTTCATGTACGGCTTCGTGCAGGCGCTGAAGGCGCACACCGCGATCGCCTTCAAGGAGAAGCTGCGCGCCATAGACCTGCTGGTCATCGACGACGTGCAGTTCCTGCAGGGCCGCACGATGGAAGCGGAGTTCTGCCACACGCTGAACGCCCTGATCGATTCCGGCAAGCAGATCGTGATCGCCGCCGACCGACCGGCTGCCGAACTCGAAAGCCTCGAGGAGCGCGTGCGCTCGCGCCTGCTGGGCGGGCTCAGCGTCACGATCGGCGCGCCCACCGAGACAGTGCGCATGAAGATCCTCGAGATCCGCGTCGCACAGGCGCGCCGCGAGCATTCCGCGCCCGACGTGCCGCGCGACGTGCTCGCCCACGTGGCGCGCCTCCTGGCCACCAACGGCCGCGACCTCGAGGGCGCGGCCAACCGCCTCGCCGCCCATTCCGCGCTCGCCGGCCAGCCGCTCACCCTGGCCCAGGCGGAAGCCGCCATCGCCGACTTGGTGCGCACCGCCGAGCCCAAGCGCGTGAAGATCGAGGACATCCAGAAGACGGTGGCGATGCAATACAGCGTCAGCCGGGCCGACCTGATGTCGGCGCGCCGCAACGCCGCCGTCGTCAAGCCGCGGCAGATCGCCATGTTCCTCGCCAAGGAACTGACGCTGCGCTCGCTGCCCGAGATCGGCCGCCGCTTCGGCGGGCGCGACCACACCACCGTGCTGCACGCGGTGCGCAAGATCGGCGAGCTCGCCAAGCCGGCCGGGCCGCTGTGCGAGGAAATCGAGCGCCTGCGCCGGCTGATCCTCGAGTGAGCGGAGACGGCGGCGCCGCCCCCGCCCCCATGATCGCTTGGTCGATCGGGCCGGGCGCCGCAGGGCCGCCGCCGCGCCTCGACGACGTCGCCGCCGCCGTGCGGGTGGGTTCGCTGACGGGCGATCCCGTCGCCGCGCGACGCGCGTTGGCGCGCGAATGGGCGGCCGCCACGCTGCGGCTCGACCCTGAGGGAATCTCGCTTGCGCAT
>JAGWKJ010000117.1 GCA_028865375.1 Hyphomicrobiales bacterium
GCCGACGGCGACGGAAAACATGTCGTTGAACTTGTAGGCGACGTTCGGATTGAGGTCGATCGAGAACACGCTGGTGTCGACGCCGTAGAACGAGCCCGCGAACGAGTTGGGCACCTCCGTGCCCAGCCCGAACGGCGCGTTGATCGTCATGCCGGCCCACAGATGGTCGTTGATCTGGTAGGACCCCGACATCGAGGGCGCGACCGCGTTGACGCCGATGTCGCCGGTCGATTGCGAATAGAGTGGAGCGAGCGGCCCGGCCGTCAGCGGGGACGCGACGGAGGGATCCGCGGTGAGCTTGCTGTAGGGGAAGATCGGCGTGACGTTGGTCGAGAACTGGATGCCGCCGCGGTCGGTCATGGTCGCCGGGTTCCAGAACATCGACGACAGGCCGTCGGCCCCCGCCGCCGCGCCGGCGAACCCGTCGCCGGTGCCGATCGCGCTCTGGTCGCGCACGCCGAACGATCCCGCCTGCGCGCCGGCCATTCCCGCCGCCAGCGCCGCGAACGCGGTCGCGCCCATCAACGCGGACTTGAGCTTCCAAACCGCCATGACCGTCTCCTCGGGACCCATCGCCGCTTGCGCGGTTCGTTCATAATTGAACGGTCGCGGAATCGACCCGTTTTGGCAAGGCCGATTTCACGTTTTAGACCGGATCGGGGCGGGCATTCGAGCGTTCGGATGCGTTTTTCCGCGCGTGTTGCAATTCTGCGACGCCGCCGCCGCGGGACCTTGGCGTGGCGGGCCCGCAGTGGCATGAAAGCGTGCATGGGCGCGCCGGCGATGCCGCCGGGCTGGAGGGGGCGATGAAACTTCTGCGATATGGCCGGCCGGGCAAGGAAAAGCCGGGCTTGTTGGACTCCGAAGGCCGGATCCGCGACCTGTCCGAACACGTCGCCGACCTGTCGGGCGCGGCGCTGTCGCCCAAGTCGCTCGCCAAGCTCGCCAAGCTCAAGCCCGCTTCTCTCCCCCTCGTGCGCGGCACGCCGCGAATCGGCGCCTGCGTCGGCCGCGTCGGCAATTTCGTCGCCATCGGCCTCAATTACGCCGACCATGCGGCCGAGACCGGCGCGCCGATTCCCAAGGAGCCGATCGTCTTCAACAAGGCTCCGTCCTGCGTCGTGGGACCCAACGACGACGTGATCGTGCCGCGCGGTTCGAAGAAGACGGATTGGGAGGTCGAGCTGGCGGTCGTGATCGGTTCGTCGGCGTCCTACGTGTCGGAGCGCGACGCGCTCGACGTCGTCGCGGGCTATTGCGTTTGCCACGACGTCTCGGAGCGCGAATACCAGATCGAGCGCGGCGGCCAATGGGCCAAGGGCAAGGGCTGCCCGACCTTCGGGCCGCTCGGACCGTGGCTCGTCACCAAGGACGAGGTTCCCGAACCCCAAAAGCTCGGCCTCTGGCTCGACGTCAACGGCGAGCGGGTGCAGACCGGCTCGACCGCGACCATGATCTTCGGCGTCAAGCACCTCGTGTCCTACGTGTCGCATTTCATGCGGCTCGAGCCCGGCGACGTCATCACCACCGGCACGCCGCCGGGCGTCGGCATGGGCATGAAGCCGCCGCGCTTCCTGAAGGCCGGCGACACGGTCGCGCTGGGCGTCGACGGTCTCGGCCGCCAGGCGCAGCGCGTCGTCGCTTGGTCGCGCGACGCGGCGTGAACCCGCGATGGCCGTGATCGTCGCCTTCGGCGACTCGAACACCTGGGGTTCCATCCCCGACGGTTCGGGCGGCCGCCATCCCCCCGACGTGCGCTGGCCCGGCGCGCTGGCGCGCGCGCTCGGCCCCGGCCATCGCGTGATCGAGGAAGGGCTCGGCGGCCGCACCGCGGTGCTCGACGATCCCTACGAGCCGCACCGGCGCGGGCTCGACTATCTCGCGCCCTGCCTGATGAGCCACCGCCCGCTCGACCTGCTGATCGTCGCGCTCGGATGCAACGACATGAAGGCGCGTTTCGGCCAGGGCCCATCCGACATCGCGCTGGGCGTCGAGCGCCTGCTCGTCGCGGCGAAATCGCTGGGCGCGGGGCCCGGCGGCGGCGCGCCCAAGTCGATGCTGATCTGCCCGCCGCCGCTGGCCAGGCTCACCGGCTTCGCCGACATGTTCGCCGGCGCGACCGAAAAGTCGCGCGCGCTCGCGCCGTATTATCGCGCGGCGGCGGAGCGGCATGGCGCGCTGTTCCTCGACGCGGGCGCGCACGTGCGCTGTTCGGACGGCGACGGCATCCATTGGGAGGCTTCGGAGCACCTGAAGCTCGGCGCGGTCGTCGCCGCGGCGATCGCGCCGCACCTGCCCTGAGGACGGCGCCTCAGGCGGCCGCGGCCATCGGCGCGACGAGGCCGAGCATCAGCGCCAGGTTCTGGATCGCGGCGCCGGACGCGCCCTTGCCCAGATTGTCGAGCCGCGCGGTGACGACCGCCTCGGGCGCGGCGGGCGCGCCGAACGCGCGGATCTCCATCATGTCCGGGTCGGCGGGCGGCAGGGCGTCGAGCCGGCCGTCCGCCGGGTTGTCGCGGAACGCGACCTTGCGCGCGCCAGCGTAACGGCGGCGATAGACGTCGGCGAGGTCGGCGGCCGTCGGCCGGCCCGGCAGGCCGTCGAGATGCAACGGCACGCTGACGACCATGCCCTGCGGAAAGTTGCCGACCGAAGGGATCATCACCGGCGTGCGCGACAGGCCCGACCAACGCACGATCTCGGGCAGGTGCTTGTGGTCGAAGTTCAGCCCGTAGAGCTCGAAGGCCGGCGCACGACCCGCCTCGTATTCGGCGATCATCGGCTTGCCGCCGCCGGTGTAGCCGGACACCGCGTTGATCGCCACCGGATGGTCGGCGGGCAGCAGGCCCGCGTCGACCAGCGGCCGCAGCAGCGCGATCGAGCCGGTGGCGTAGCAGCCGACGTTGGCGACGTCGCGCGCCGACGCGATCAGCGCGCCCTGCCCCGGCGCCAGCTCCTCGAAGCCGTAAACCCAGCCCGGCGCCACCCGATGCACGGTCGAGGCGTCGAGCAGGCGCGGCGCGGCGGCGCCCAGGCCATGCGCCAGTTCCGCCGCGTCGCGCGCCGCGGAATCGGGCAGGCACAGGATCGCCACGTCGGCCCGGGCGAACGCCTCGCGCTTGGCGCCGGGGTCCTTGCGGCGCTCGGGCGCAAGCGACAGGGTCTCGACGCCCGCCATGCCGGCGAGGCGCCGGGCGATGCCAAGCCCGGTGGTGCCGGCCTCGCCGTCGATGAAGACCTTCGCCGCCATCGCCCGCCTTACTGGTTCGCCTGCGCGTCCAGCGAGAACTTCGCCAGCGCCTGCGCCGGCGAGGAGATGGACTTGAGGTCGCCGATGGCCACCGGCGCGCCCTTGGCCTTGACCGTGACCGAGAGGTTCTTGGGCGCGGCGAGGAACGCGCTCACCGCGTCGCCCAGCTTCTTGCCGGTCTCCGGATCGCCGAGCATCATCGGGATCATCGCCGTCATCTGCATCAGCTGGCCCTTGAGCGCGGCCGCATTGGTATGCTTCTGCGCGGCGGCGAACGCGAGCGCCTTCTCGACGAAGCCGGAATTGTCGATGCGGATGCCCAGCGCGCCGATGGTCTCGGCCATCATCGCCTTCATCTGCGCGTCCTTGCCGCCGGCGGGATCGGGCGTCGTGACGTTGCCGAAATCGCCCGAGAAGGCGAGCGCGATCGCGCCGGGCCAATCGACCTTGAACCCGTCGAGATGGCACGCCTTGTCGGCCTTCGTGCAGGCGCCTTCGCCGTGCATCTTCACCTCGAACGCGTCGTAGCCGAACGCCTTGAGCGACGCGCCGGCCTTGGACGCCGGCGGGAAGGTGATCTTGGCGTCGGCGACGTCGAACGTGCCCTTGGTCGGGTAATCGCCGTCGTAGTCGCGATGCGCGGTCACCGCGCCCACGACGAGGTGCGCGAGGTTGCCGCCCGGCGCGCCCTTGGGCGTCTGCGCGTCGGGGAAGGTCGCGTCGAGGCCGTCGAACTTGAGGTCGCTCACCCGCGCGCCGGCGAGGCCCTGCGCGCCGCCCTGCATCGCGGCGAGGCTCGACGACAGGTCGATGCCCTCGACGTGGAGCTTGCCCGCCTTGCCGCCGCCCTGGCTGTCGCCGTCCTTGGCGACGATGTCGGCGCCGGCGACGTCGAGCTTCGCGATCTTGCCCGCGGCGACGCCGGTGGCGACGACGTCATGGATGGTCGCGCCGCCCTTGGGGCCGGTGGCGTCGATCTCGGGGATCGTCACCGAATCGGCGCTGAACTTGGCGGCCAGCGCGGCCTCGTCCTTGGGGGCGAGCTCGCCCGAGACCAGCTTGCGCAGGTCGTCGGCGGACAGGCTCGAATTCTTGGCGTCGAGGTGCTTGATGACGACGGTCTGATCGGGCCTGGACGACTTGACCGAAACGTTGTCGAGCGAAACGTCGGCGGCGAGCGCGACGCCGGCGCCGAGCGCCGAAAGGCCGGCCACGGCCAAGACCGAAAACGCGGCGTTGCGCAGGTGTTTCCGTTGCATGTCGATCTCCTAGGGGGCGCCCGGCGGCCTTGTCGGCCCGTCGCGCGTCACGGTCAAGCGGCGCGGCCGCCGGCCCTGACCAGCGCGGCGAGCGCCTCGGGGGGAAGCGACGCGTCGAGCCGCGCGGCGGCGGCCTCCGCCTCCGCTTCGAGGTCGTCGCCGCAGGGCGTCGGCCCGGCGCGCCGCCAATCGGCGAGATAGGCGTCGTCGTCGCGCGCGCCCGACGCCATCGCCGCGGCGTCGACCGCGACCATGAAGCGGGCGGGCAGCTCGCGCTTGGCCGTCTTGCGGCCCGCGCGCGCGATCACTTGCGTGGGTATGTCACGCCACAGGACGACGACCAGCTCCGCCATGATCCGGCTTTCCCTTTCGATCCCCGAAGAACGCCCCGAGCAGGCCGTATCCGGTCGCGCGGCATTCGAGCGGAAGCCCGAGCCGCGCCGCGCAGGCCGCCGCCTTCGCGCGCAATCCGTCGTCGGGCGCCTGGGCCAGATACACGACGCGCGCGTAATGGCGGAAATAGTCGTCGCGCAATTCGGGATGGCGGTCGAGCCCCAGCCCCTTGACGACCAGCCGCTCGAAATGGCGGACGAGATAATCGGTCAGGTAGAACGTGCCCGGCTCCTCTTCGTGCATCGCCTCGAAGGCGTCGACGCCGGCATAGAACGCGTAGCAATGCGCGCCTTCGATCCGCTCGACGCCCTCCTGCGCCAGCACCGCGTCGAGCGCGCCGCCGCTGCCGCAATCGCCGTAGAGGCAGACGATGTCGCCATAGCCGCGCCGCCGGCCGGCGCGGATCTTCGCGCGCACGCCGGGCGCGATCTTCTCGGGCCGGTTGTGCCAATGCGCCGGCAGGCACGTCACGTCGACGTGGCCGAGCCCGTTGGCGTCGAGCACCGCCAGCAGCTCGCGCGCCGTCGCGCCGCAGGCGATGGCGAGCGTGCGGTCGCCCACGTCGGGGCGTTCGGTCGGCGACTTTCGCATCCCGCGAGGATCGCACGCCGGACGCGGCGACGGAAGGGGGCGTACCGCCTCAGCGGGTCGCGGAGAGATGCGCGCCGAGCGTCGCCTCGTCCGCCGCCAGATCCGCGCTCGCGGCGCGATGGACGATCCGCCCGCGGTCGAGGATCGCGGCTTGGTCGGTGAAGGCGAGGATCTTCCTCGGCTTCTGTTCGACCACGATCATGGCGAGCCCTTCGCGGGCCAGCCGCCGCAGGGCGCCCAGCAATTCGTCGACGACGATCGGGGCCAGGCCCTCCGTCGGCTCGTCGAGCAGCAGCAGCCGCGGGTTCAGCACCAACGCGCGGCCGATCGCCAACATCTGTTGTTCGCCGCCCGACAGCTGGCGGCCGCCGTTGCGGCGGCGCTCGGCGAGGCGCGGAAAGGTCTCGTAGATGCGCGCGGGCGTCCAAGGCCCCGGAATCGCCACCGCGGTCAGGTTCTCTTCCACGCTGAGCGAGCGGAACACGTTGCGCTCCTGCGGCACCCAGCCGACGCCTGCCATCGCGCGCGCGTGCGGCGGCAGGCCGGTCACGTCGCGCCCGGCCAGGATCACGCGCCCCGCGTGGCGGGTCACGACGCCGACGATCGCTTCGACCAAGGTCGTCTTGCCGACGCCGTTGCGGCCCAGCAGCGCCAGCGAGGCCCCCTCCTCCATCGCGAGGTCGACGTCGAACAGCGTGCGCGCGGCGCCGTGGCCGGCGCACAGGCCTTCGAGCCGCAGCAGCTCAGCCATCGCCGCCCTCGCCCAGATAGACGGCGCGCACGCGCGGATCGGCCGCGATGTCGGCGGGCGCGCCCTCGCAAAGCACCCGGCCCGAGACCAGCACCGACATCGACTTCGCGAAGGCGAACACGAGGTCCATGTCGTGCTCGACAAGCAGGATCGCGACCTCGGCGGGCAGCGCGGCGAGCGCGTCCAGGATGTCGCGGCGCTCGCCCTCCGGCACGCCCGCCGCCGGCTCGTCGAGCAGCAGCACGGCGGGCTTGCAGGCGAGCGCCAGCGCGATTTCGAGCAGGCGCCGGCGGCCATAGGGCAGCGTGCGCGCCGGCCGGTCGAAATCGTTCGCCAGACCGAAGCGCAGGAGCAGGTCCTCGACCTCGGAATCGACGTCGTCGCGCGTGCCCGCCACGCGCCAGAAGTCGGCGCCGTGGCCGAGCCGCTCGGAGACCGCCAGCCCGATCGACTCGACCGGGGTGAGGCCGCCGAACAATTGGTCGACCTGGAACGTGCGCGCGAGGCCGCGGCGCACGCGCGCGTGCGAGGGCAGCGCGGTCACGTCCTCGCCGCCCACCATGATGCGGCCCGCGCTCGGCGCCAGCGCGCCGGTGAGCAGGTTGACCAGCGTCGTCTTGCCGGCGCCGTTGGGGCCGATCAACGCGTGGCGCGCCCCCGGCGCCAGCGAAAGCGACACGTCGTCGGTCGCCGTCAGTCCGCCGAACCGGCGCGACAGCCCGCGCGCCTCCAGCGCGGGAACCTGCGTCGGCGCGCTCATTGCGCGCGCATTCCGACGAGCCGGCGCGCCGCGGCGGCGACGCGCTCGCGGCCCGTCAGCGTGATCGCCACGAGCAGCAGTCCGATCCAGAACTCCCAATAGGCGGGCGTGGCGGCCGACACGACGTCCCGCAGCACGACGAAGATCGCCGCGCCGATCATGCCGCCGTAGAGCCAGCCTACCCCGCCCAGCACCAGCGTCAGCATCGCGTCCGCCGAGCGGTGGAACGCGAACAGGTCGAGCGAGGCGATCTCGGTCGTCTGCGCCAGCAGCGCGCCGGCGGCGCCCGCGTAGGCCGCGGAGAGGCCGTAGATCGCCACCAGCCGCCGCGCGGT
>JAGWKJ010000118.1 GCA_028865375.1 Hyphomicrobiales bacterium
CCGAGTCTATGTCGCCTCCAAGGGCAGGGCGGCGGAGGCCTGCGGTTTCCACTCGCTGACCCACGCATTGCCCGCCACGACGGGCGAAGCGGAATTGCTGGCGCTGGTCGCCGGCTTGAACGCCGACCGCGCGATCCACGGCATCCTGGTGCAACTGCCGCTGCCCAAGGCGATCGACGCCACCAAGGTGCTGGAGGCGATCGACCCGGCCAAGGACGTCGACGGCTTTCATCCGCTCAACGTCGGCCTGCTGGCGACGGGGCAGGCGGCGCGCGCGCCGTTGCCCTGCACACCCCACGGCGCGCTGCTGCTGGCGCGGGCGGCGGCCGTCGGCCTCGGGCGGGGGCTCGCCGGGATGCACGCGGTCGTCGTCGGACGCTCCAACATCGTGGGCAAGCCGATGGCCCAACTGCTGCTCGCCGAGGATTGCACGGTCACGCTCGCCCATTCGCGCACGCGCGATCTCGCCGCGCTGTGCAAGTCCGCCGACCTGCTGGTGGCCGCGGTCGGCCGGCCGCGGATGCTCGGCGCCGATTGCGTGAAGCCCGGCGCGATCGTGCTCGACGTCGGCATCAACCGCGTGGCGGGCGAGGACGGCAAGTCGCGCCTGGCCGGCGACGTCGATTTCGCCGCCGCCGCCCCGCTGGCCGGCGCGATCACGCCCGTGCCCGGCGGCGTCGGGCCGATGACGATCGCCATGCTGATGGCCAACGCCCTGAAGGCGGCGGAAGCGGCGGCGGGGCGCGCGCCCGCGATGGACGCCGCGCCCGGGCCGCGCTAGCCTTCCCGAGCGGGAGCCATCGAGGGTCCCGGTGGCCGCTGACCCGGGGGGCGGACGTGGCGACGACGCTCGCGAAACTGCCGTGGTTCGCCGACGCGCGCGACCTCGACCTGTCGAAGTTCGAGCGCCGCGTGAACTGGAAGCGCTACGACGAGGGCGAAGTCGTCGTCGATTTCGAAGACGTCTCGGACGACGTCTTCTTCATCTCCAGCGGCGACCTGCGCGTGCTGATCCGCACCGCGGCGGGCAAGGAGATCATCCTGGCCGAGCCCAAGGGCGGCGAATTCTTCGGCGAACTGGCCGCCATCGACGAGACGCCGCGCTCGGCCAACGTCACGGCGCTGACGCGGGCCGAACTGTGCATCGTGCCCGCCGCCGCGTTCCGCGAGCTCGTCCTGTCCTCGCCGACGCTCGCCCGCAAGCTGATGCGCCTGTTGGCGACCCGCGTGCGCGAACTCAACCAGCGGCTGGCCGAACACACGCTGCTCGACGTGCGCCACCGGCTCTATTCGGAACTGCTGCGCCTGTCGCGCAAGCGGGCCGGCCACGGCGACAAGCCGGTCGTCTCGCCGCCGCCCTACCACCACGTCCTTGCGGCCCGCATCGGCTGCCGGCGCGAGCAGGTGACGCGTGAGCTCTCGGCGCTCGTCCACGAGGGCCTCGTCACCAAGGCCAAGGGCGCCGTGGTGATCGAGAACGCCGACGAGCTGCGCGCCCGCATCGCCCACGCGCTGCGCGAAGGCGCCTGACCCGCGCCGCCTGCGGCGGATTGCCCCGGAGCCGGCCTTCTGGCATGGGAGCGCCGGTCGCGCGCGCCGGAATCGGCCGCGGGGGAGGGGTTTGTCGATGAACGTGCTTTGGCTGGTGATCCTGGCGGGCCTTCTGGCGCTCGCTTTCGGCGTCGTGACGGCGCGCCAAGTGATGGCGGCGGACGCCGGTTCGCAGAAGATGCAGGACATTTCGGGCGCGGTCGCCGAAGGCGCGCAGGCCTATCTGCGGCGGCAATACACGTCGATCGCGGCGGTCGGGGTCGTCATCCTGCTGTTGCTCGGCTTCTTCCTGTCGTGGCTGGGCGCGATCGGCTTCCTCGTGGGCGCCGTTCTGTCGGGCGCGGCCGGCTTCATCGGCATGAACGTCTCGGTGCGCGCCAACGTGCGCACGGCGCAGGCGGCGACCAAGTCGCTGGGCGCGGGCCTCGACATCGCCTTCAAGTCGGGCGCGGTGACCGGAATGCTGGTGGCCGGCCTCGCGCTGCTGGGCGTCTCGGTCTATTATTGGGTCCTCACGGGTCCGCTCGGGCTCGCGCCGGGCTCGCGCGCGACGGTCGACGCGCTGGTGTCGCTGGGCTTCGGCGCCTCGCTGATCTCGATCTTCGCGCGGCTGGGCGGCGGCATCTTCACCAAGGGCGCCGACGTCGGCGCCGACCTTGTCGGCAAGGTCGAGGCGGGCATCCCCGAGGACGATCCGCGCAACCCGGCGACCATCGCCGACAACGTCGGCGACAACGTCGGCGATTGCGCCGGCATGGCGGCCGACCTGTTCGAGACCTATGCGGTGACGGTCGTGGCCACGATGGTGTTGGCCTCGATCTTCTTCGCCGGCGCGCCGACGCTGGCCGCCGCGATGATGTATCCGCTGACGATCTGCGCGGCCTGCATCGTGACCTCGATCGTGGGCGTCTATTTCGTGAAGCTCGGCGCCGACAATTCGATCATGGGCGCGCTCTACAAGGGACTGATCGTGACCGGAATCCTGTCGATCGGCGGGCTGGCGCTGGCGACGCAGGCCGTGATCGGCTGGGGTTCGATCGGCACGGTCGCCGGCGCGTCCGTCACCGGCACCGCGCTGTTCGCGTGCGGTCTCGTCGGCCTCGTCGTGACGGCGCTGATCGTCGTCATAACCGAATATTACACCGGCACCGGCAAGCGGCCGGTGGTGTCGATCGCGCAGGCTTCCGTCAGCGGCCACGGCACCAACGTGATCCAGGGCCTCGCCGTCTCGCTCGAAGCCACCGCACTGCCGGCGCTGGTGATCGTGGCGGGCATCATCGCGACCTTCCAGCTCGCCGGCCTGTTCGGCACCGCGATCGCGGTGACCACCATGCTGGGGCTGGCCGGCATGATCGTGGCGCTCGACGCGTTCGGCCCGGTCACCGACAACGCGGGCGGCATCGCCGAGATGGCAGGCCTGCCCAAGGAAGTGCGGCAATCGACCGACGCGCTCGACGCGGTCGGCAACACGACCAAGGCGGTCACCAAGGGCTACGCGATCGGCTCGGCCGGCCTCGGCGCGCTGGTGCTGTTCTCGGCCTATTCGAACGACCTGTCGTATTTCGCGGCGCACGGCGACAAGTTCCCCTACTTCAAGGGCCTCGGCACGGTCTCGTTCGACCTGTCGAACCCCTACGTGGTGGCGGGCCTGATCTTCGGCGGCCTGGTGCCCTATCTGTTCGGCGGCATCGCGATGACGGCGGTCGGCCGCGCGGCGGGCTCGGTGGTGGAGGAAGTCCGCCGCCAGTTTCGCGAGAAGCCGGGCATCATGCAGGGCACCGACCGGCCCGATTACGCGCGCGCGGTCGACCTGCTGACCAAGGCGGCGATCAAGGAGATGATCCTGCCCTCTCTGCTGCCGGTGCTGGCGCCGTTCGTCGCCTATTTCGGCGTGCTGCTGGTGTCGGGCTCGAAGGCGTCCGCTTTCGCCGCGCTCGGCGCCTCGCTGCTCGGCGTGATCGTCAACGGCCTGTTCGTCGCCATTTCGATGACGTCGGGCGGCGGGGCGTGGGACAACGCCAAGAAGAGCTTCGAGGACGGCTTCGTCGACAAGGACGGCGTCAAGCACCTCAAGGGCTCGGACGCGCACAAGGCCTCGGTGACGGGCGACACGGTCGGCGATCCCTACAAGGACACGGCGGGCCCCGCCGTGAACCCCGCGATCAAGATCACCAACATCGTCGCGCTGCTTCTGCTCGCCATCTTGGCGCATTGAGCCGGGCGGACGCTCCCGCGGGCGACGTCATCATGAGCGATGGCACCGCCCGCTTAGAAACTCATTTCATATGTTTCGGCCTTAATTCAGTTCGAAAGGCACGAGCGGTGCACCAGTGAGGCGACGCGAGGGCAATCGTCCTGACCGCCGAATTGCGCCGGCCGGATTCTATGCGTCTGACGATCTGGCGGCGTTGGTGGAACGCTCCAACTATGTCGGGAGCGCATTGCACAAATTGCACGCGGCGGATTATGGATTTATACCCTCCGTAAATCCTAGACCGTCAAAGTCGGTTTGCGACGACTTGAGACCCATTCAGTCAGCCGAAGCGCGCGAGCTGCTTAATGCGGGCTTCTGCGCGGGCATGGTGAGTCGATTTGACCGTGGTGGATCGCCAAAATACGTTTGGGCGGTCGATGGCTCCGGCGAAGTCTACGAAGCCAAGACGAAACCGCCGGACATCGCCTATCACGGCTACCGTCTTGCGGAAGACGACGCGATGCGTAGCTGGGTGAAAAGCGAGTGGCAAAAGCGATGTCCGAAGTCCTAAAAATCGCTTTGACGCAGGAGCGCCTCGACGTGGGGTCTCCGGAGGAGAGAGCTTGCTTCGGCATGCTTCGATTCATTTCACGCGACAGCGACCTGATTTCCGGCGTTGACCATTACGCCAATGGCTACCGTCCGGGTCCGCTCTCGTCCGGTCATGCACTGGGCGAATGGTTGGCTTGGAATTGGTGGCGCCTGTCGTGGGAGCCGCGTTCTGACTCCAAGGATTGGTTGCTTGCGCATAACCTGACGGCCGTCGGAGAAGGCTATGCTTGGCCGAACCTGACGATCCAATCCGACGGCCTGCGCGCGGTGCTGAATTGCAGGCCTTCTGCCCGAGTCGACGCCAAACCGTTCCGTTATCTAGGCGCACCAGCGGCGATAATTCCGCTCGTGAAACTCCAAACGGCCATCGACGATTTTCAGGCGCAACTATTGGCGCGCCTGCGCGAACGCGGCATCGGCGACGGCAACCTTTTCCGGCTTTGGTCGGACGTGCTCGCTGAGCGGAGTGACCCGGAAACCGCCAAGCGTCGCAAACTCGAGGCGCTGCTCGGCCGAGATCCCGACGGCGTGAGTGACGACGAATTGCAACGGATGGTTCACGATGAAGACAGCCTAGGCGCGAGCGCCGTAGAGGAGTTGGCGGCTGACACCGGCAATGCGCAGGCGACTTTGTCGTCAGACGCGCTGATCGAGCTGGCACAAAGGGTCGGTCAGAGCGCCCGTCCAGCGGACGCGGTACGGCTGCGTGACGTGAACGGTCTCGCCTTCGATGCCGACGCGCCTCCGTGGCGGATCGGCTATGAGGCGGCCAAGCGACTGCGTGTCCAAGAGAATCTGGGTGACGCCCCGATCAGGGACGCGACGCTGGCGGGCATGGCGGGCGTCGTCGACAATGCGATTTCCGACAATCCGGGCGACGCGCCCCCATTGGCGTTCGCCTTGGATCAAACGGACGCCGCCGGACGAGTCGTGTTTCGCTCGCGATACCGCACTGGCCGGCGCTTCGATCTGGCCCGGTTGATAGGAGATCGAGCGATCGTGGGCGGTAGCGACAATTTGCGCGTAGCAACGCGGTCGGGCACGTATCGCCAGAAGGTGCAGCGTGCTTTTGCAGCCGAGTTCCTGAGTCCGTTTGAGGCGGTGGAGGCGTCGCTCTCGGGCGATTATTCGACGGAAACGCGGGAGGACGCAGCGCGGCGATTCGACGTCTCCGAACGCACCATCGATACCCTGCTCGTCAACCATCGTCGCCTCAGTCGGGACGACTTTGACGCCGAATATACGCCGGCCGCCTGAGACGGGGCGACCGCGCCTTTAACGCAAAACGCCGGCCCACGGGCCGGCGCTTTTCCGTTCGGCGACGCGCAGACGGGCGACGTCAGGGCGCGTTAGTCGCGGCCATCGCCGCGTTCAAGGCCCGCGCCAAATCCATAGCGAGGCGGCCCCGTTCGCGCAGTGCGGCCACGGCGCGCGTCGTCTCTCCCACCCTGACACGCGCTACCACGGGCTCGCGAAGATCGAGAGAATAAGGGTTCGCCATATCTGCCGGCCTCCGCCCAGCGGAAAGCTTGAATCAGAACTCGAGCTCCCTGGGAATCCCCACTCGATTCAATCCGATGCGATCCTGCTTTGGCGCGCCTTCGCCGTCCTGCCGCCGATCGGGAAAGTTGTGCGGTGGGATTGCGTGAAAAGACCCCCTATCCTGCGTTGTCAGCGTGATTCGCGGGGGCGGCGGTGCATCCGGTTCGATCATTGGCGCTTGGGCCGGGTGGGCCGCGATGAGCGCGCCTTCTCGCATCGCACAGCGTCTCCTGTGCGCACTCGGGCTCGCGGTTTGTGCCGCCTGCGGCTCGGGCGCGGTCAATTCGGGCGTCGGCGCGCCGGGCGCCGGGCCGACGCCCACGCCGACGAACGGGCCTTGCGGAGCGGTCGTCACGCCGGCGCAAAACAGCACGTTCGCGATCGACGGGACCAGCTACACGACCAGTTACGCCAACACGTCCTGGTCGTTTCAAACGCTATGCGGCGGCGCCGTGCAGCGGTTCGAACTGCGCCCGGGCGACGTCGGCTGGAGCGGCGACCTCGGCCTCGACAAGCAGCGCAGCGAAATCATCACCGCCGACGGCTATAATTCGCCCTATCCCTACGGCCATGAAATCTGGCTGTCGTATGCGTTTCGGGCGCTGTCGTCGGCGCCGATCGTCGGCTGGCACGTGGTCGGGCAATGGCATGATCATCCCAATCTGGGCTCGGTTGCGCTGTCGCCGCCGCTGGCGTTCAATCTCGCGCCGCCGCCGGCCGGCGCGCCGAGCGGCGTCGTCCAGCTCTCCTTATGGTCGCGCTCGTCGCCCGACCCGGTCCTGACCGTCAACCCGACCGCGACGGCGCGATGGGCGGCCAACATCACGATCGGCCAATGGAACGAGATCGTCCTGCGCGTCCTGCCCGGCTTCCGGAACGACGCGCAATTGCAATTGTGGGTCAACGGCCGACAGGTTCTCGACGGAACCGCGCTCAACGTCGGCTATAACGAGGCGCTGGGCTTCGGCTATTGGCAGTTCGGCGTCTATCGGCAGGAGGACAGGGCGACGGAACCCGCGTCGAACATCGATGTCGTCGAATACGCCAATGTCGAGCAAGGCCAGAACAGCCTGATGGCGCGCGTCGGCGCGCCGCTGCCCATTCCGCTCAAATGAGCGGGCTGAAGGGGTGGTCGGCGGCCCGCCTCACACCAACCGGCTTTGCGCCTTGGCGGCCGCCACGAAGCTGGCGAACAGGGGATGGGGCGCGAAGGGCCGCGACTTCAGTTCGGGGTGGAATTGCACGCCCACGAACCAAGGGTGGTCGGGAATCTCGACCGTCTCGGGGAGCACGCCGTCGGGCGACATGCCCGCGAAGTCGAGCCCGCAGGCCTCCAACCGTTCGCGATAGGCCGTGTTGACCTCGTAGCGATGGCGATGGCGTTCGGAGATCTCGGTCGCGCCGTAGATCCGCGCGATCTTGGAGCCTGGCTT
>JAGWKJ010000119.1 GCA_028865375.1 Hyphomicrobiales bacterium
GCGGCGCCGAACGCGGCGCGCGTCGCCCAAGCCGGCGCCCAAACTGGCACCCAAGCCTGCGTCCAAGGCTTCGCCTGAGCCGGCGCCCAAGGCGCAGCGCAAGTCGGCGCGCACAAGCGCCGAGACCCGTCGTCCCGCAAAATCCGGCCCTTTCGATCGCTCCGACGGACGAGGGCCCCACGCGCCTTGACGCCGTCCGTCGATCGCGGCCCCGGTCCCTCGGGCCCGCGAATCACGCCACTTTAGTGAGGAGGAGGCCGATACAAAAGGGTCGCGGCCCGGTTTCTCGGGAATTGCCTCCGCCCCGTCCCCGTTCACGCTTTCGTTCTTGGTGCGCGAGCGGCTGCCGGCCTATCGTGGCCCCATGAATTCCGCTCCTGCCGCGCTGCTGGCGCTGCTTCTGTCCGCTCCGTCCGCGTTCGCGGCCGCCGCGAACGCCTCCGATTGGTCCGTTTCGACGCGTTCGCGCGCGCGGCTCGTGGCCGACGGCTCGACGACCGCCGGCGTGGAAATTCGCTTGGCGCCCGGCTTCGTCACCTATTGGCGTACGCCGGGCGCGGCGGGCGTGCCGCCCCGGTTCGACTTCGCCGGGTCGACCAACCTCGCGGCGGCGGCGCCGCTCTATCCCGTGCCGAACCGGCTCGACGAGGCCGGCCTCACGGCGTTCGGCTATACTGACACGGTGACCTTCCCGATCGTCGTGACGCCCGCCGATCGCGGCAAGCCGGTCACGCTGGCGATCAAGCTCGATTATGGCGTCTGCAAGGACATCTGCATACCCGCGCAGGCCAAGGCGGCGCTGACCCTGCCCGCAGGGGTCTCCGTCGGTCCCTTCGCCCCCGCGCTGGCCGCCGCGCGCGCCCGCGTGCCCGGCTCGGCGACCGCGTCGGCGCTGGGCGCGGCATTCGCCGTCAAGCCTTCGCCCGCCGGCTGGACCGTCGAAGTCACGGCCGCCGGCGCCCCGCCCGACCTGTTCGCCGAGGCGCCCGACGGCTGGTGGATCGAGGCCTCCAAGCCGACGCCGCTCGGCCCTAGCCGCTATGCTTACGAGGTCGCGCTGAAACAAAAGCCCAATAAGCCGGCTTGGCCGCTGGCGGCGACCTTCACGCTGTCGGGCGACGCGCCGCGCGAGATCGCCGTCGCGCTGCCGCCGCCGGGCTGAGCGTTCTACGCCAGCGTCCGACGCATCGCGATCGCGGCCGTCGCGGCGCCGTCGGGCTTGCGATAATAGGCCGGCCGCCGGCCGATGCGCTCGAAGCCATGGCGCGCGTAGAGCGCCAGCGCGGCCGCGTTGCCCTCCTCGACTTCGAGGAACAGCGTGCGCCCGCGCGCGGCGGCGAGGCGCCCCATGTGCGCTCCCAGCAGCGTCGCGCCGACGCCCGCGCCGCGGCTCGCCGGATCGACCGCGATCGACAGCAGCTCCGCTTCGTCGCCGACCAGCCTCGACACCGCGAAGCCGACCAGTCGCCCGTCTGCGGCGCCGAACGCGCCGTCGGCGAAATGGTCCGGCGCCTCGACCATGCGCTTGAACTCCGCCGCGCTCCAGCCGCCGGCGAAGGCGCCCGCGTGCAACGCCGCGCAGGCCTCCGCGTGGCGCGCGCGCAGCAGGCGGATCGCCGGCGGCGCGGCCGGCCGCGAGAACGGCAGCGCGATCATCGCTGGGCGGCGGCGGGCGCGGTCACGTCGGGCGCCTTGAGGTACATCGGCAGCGCGGGCGCGCGGGCGGGATCGCTCAATGCGGCGATGCGCGCGACATAGGCGACGTCGGGCGCCACGAGGTCGCCATCGAGGTCGGTCGCACCGCCCAGCAGGCGCGCGACTTCGGCCAGCCCGCGCGCCCCGTCGCCCGTCAGCCGGAACGGCCCGGCGCCGAGCTGGCGCACGGCCTCGACGCCCGAGCAGAAGCGCGGCGACAGCAGCGTGCGTCCGACGGGCGAAAAGCCGTGGACGTAGAAATTGCCGTGCCGCGCGTCGATCGCGGCGACCGCCAATCCCGGGGCCTCGACCGCCAGCAACGGCGCGGCGAGCGCGACTAGCGTCGAAACGCCGATCACCGGCGCCTCGCAGGCGAGACCGAACGCGCGCGCCGCGGCGATGCCGACCCGGATGCCCGTGAACGAGCCCGGCCCCACCGTGACCGCGATGCGATCGACGCCGGCGAAGCCGCCCGGCGCGGCGGCCATCACGCGCTCCACCATCGGGAGCAGCGCCTCGGCGTGGCCGCGCGCCATGTCGCGGCGCTCGCGCGCGACCTCGACGCAATCGCCCTCGACGTCGAAAACGCCGGCGGAGGCGGCGCCGACCGACGTGTCGATGGCCAGAATCCTCATCGCCCCGCCTTAACCCATCGCACCGGCCGCGCAAACGTCGGAAAGGCAATTGCCTTGGGCGCGCGCGGCTCCGGCGCGTTTCTCCTTTCGGCCTTCCCGGCCTCGACTTCCCGGTCGGGGGCGGGACAGGCGAATGACGTTTTGGGCGACGGCCGACCTTGTCGCCGCCCGAGCCGATCCCGAACAGGACGTTGACACCGTCGCCAGTCGTCCCCTAGAACATCCAGTGAACAAAAAAATCGGAGAAAGCCATGTCGATGCCCAAGGGTACGTTCGTCTGGTACGATCACATGTCGCCCGACAAAAAGGCGGCGGAAGCCTATTACGCCGAGGTTTGCGGCTGGGCCGTCGTCCCCAACACGATGAACGCGCAGGACTACTCGATCTTGCACGTTCCCGGGAGCACGTGGGGCGTCGGCGGCCTGATGCCGATCCCCGACGACGCCAAGGCGGCGGGCATGAAGGCGACATGGTCGGGCTACGTCGGAGTCGACGACGTCGACGCCTGGGCGGGCAAGGTGAAGGCCGCCGGCGGCGCGATCTACCGGCCGCCCGGCGACATTCCCAACGTCGGCCGCTTCGCCGTCGTCGCCGATCCCCACGGCGCGAGCTTCATCTTGTTCCAGCCCGGCGGTTCGCCCCCACCCGGCGGCGCACCGGCGCCGGGAACGCCCGGCACGTTCGGCTGGCACGAATTGCACGCCGGCGACGGCGTCGCCGCCTTCGCGTTCTACTCCGGCCTGTTCGGCTGGGAGAAGGACACGGCGATCGACATGGGCCCGATGGGCGTCTACCAGACGTTCAAGATCGGCGGCGCGCAAGCCGGCGGCATGATGACCAAGGCGCCGGAAATGCCGCGGCCGCAATGGCTCTACTACGTCAACGTCGAGGCGATCGACGCGGCGGCCGCGCGGGCCACGAAAGCCGGCGGGAAAATCCTCAACGGTCCGATGGAAGTGCCCGGCGGGCTATGGATCGTGCAGTGCTTCGATCCGCAGGGGGCCATGTTCGCGATGGTCGCGCCCAAGCGCTGAGAGAAACGGCCGGGGCGCCGGGTTTCCGGCGTCCGCTTTCGCTGCCTCAGCCTTCGAGGCCTTGGAACCTCGGCATCACGCGTGCGCGGCGGGCCGAGGCGTAGACCACCATCGTCAGGGCGACGAGGACGAGGAGACGCAGGGACATGGCATCGCTCCACTCTGTAGGATCACGCTAGCCCCGGCCGATTAACCTCTCGTCGCCGGAACGGCGGATGAACGGGAAAGGTCGCGACGCGCTTAACGGCGCGTTGACGCGGCGGCGCCGACGACCTGCCGGCGCACGGCGATCCTTGCCACGGGGGCCGCGAAATGCGCCGAGACGGCGAGAAGGACGAGGATGGCGAAATGGGCGAACATGGCGTTCCTCCCCTAAGGGACGACGCCACCATGATCTCCTTGGACGTGGCCCGCGGTGCGCCGACGCACGAGCCGCGGGCGCGTCACCCCAGCCGCGCCAGCGCGCCCTCGAACTTGGCGATGCGCTCGAGGCCGGCCTCGCGACGCTCGCGGTTTTCCTCGACCACCTCTTCCTTGGCGCGGGAGATGAAGTCGGGATTGGCGAGCTTGGCGTCGATCTTGGCGATCTCGGCCTTCTCCTTGTCGCGTTCGCGGGTCAGGCGGGCGCGCTCGGCGTCGAGGTCGACCAAGCCTTCGAGCGGCAGCGCCGCGATTCCGCCCCGCACCACCATCTGCGCGGCGCCCGGCGGCGTGCGCGCCACGACCTCGACGCCCGACACGCGCGCGAGACGCGCGATCGTGTCCTCGTAGCGCTTGGCGCGCAGGGCGACCTCGGCCGAGGGTTCGACCAGCAGCAGCGGCGGCTTGGCGGAGGCCGGCGCGGCGATCTCGGCGCGCACCGAGCGCACCTCCTCGATCAGTTCGACGAGCCAGCCGATCTCGGCCTCGGCGTCGGGCGCCTCCAAGCCCGAATCGTCGGGCCAGGCCGAGAGCGCGAGCGGAACCGGCTCTCCCTGCCCGGCCGCGGCCGCAAATTCGCGCCACAGTTCCTCGGTGAGGAACGGCATGAAGGGATGCAGCATCGCCGCCGCGCGGTCGAGCACGTAGGCGACCACGGCGCGCGCTTCGTCCTTCTCGGGTCCATCGGCGCCTTGCAGCGCCGGCTTGGCGAGTTCGAGATGCCAGTCGCACAGCACGCGCCAGGTGAAGCGGTAGGCGGCGCCCGCGGCGTCGTTGAAACGATAAGCCTCGATCGCGGCGGCGACCTCGGAGGTCGCACGCGCGACCTCGCCGAGGATCCAGCGCGACAGCGTGGACTTCGCCGCCCGCGGATCGAATCCGGCTACGCGGACGCAGCCGTTCATGCTCGCGAAGCGGGCCGCGTTCCATAGCTTGGTGGTGAAGTTGCGATAGCCCTCGACGCGCTGCGTCGACAGCTTGATGTCGCGCCCCTGCGCCGCCATGGCGGCCAAGGTGAAGCGCAGCGCGTCGGCGCCGTAACGGTCGATCAGCTCCAGCGGGTCGATGACGTTGCCCTTCGACTTCGACATCTTGGCGCCCTTCTCGTCGCGGACGAGCGCGTGGATGTAGACGTCCTTGAAGGGGACTTCGTGCATGAAGTGCAGGCCCATCATCATCATCCGGGCGACCCAGAAGAAGATGATGTCGAAGCCGGTGACGAGCGCGCTCGTAGGATAGAAACGCTTCAGTTCGGCCGTCTCCTCGGGCCAGCCCATCGTCGAGAACGGCCACAGGGCGGAGGAGAACCACGTGTCGAGGACGTCTTCGTCGCGGCGCAGATGCACATCGCCCGCTCTCTTCTTTTGAGCTTCGGCGCGCGCTCCCGCTTCGGTCTCGGCGACATAAAAGTTGCCGAGATCGTCGTACCACGCCGGAATCTGGTGTCCCCACCAAAGTTGGCGCGAGACGCACCACGGCTGGATGTTCTCCAACCAGTCGAAATACGTCTTCTCCCAGTTCTTCGGCACGAAATTCGTCTTGCCGTCGCGCACGGCCGCGAGCGCGGGCTGCGCCAGCGTCTTGGCGTCGACGTACCATTGGTCGGTCAGCCACGGCTCGATCGGCACGCCGGAACGGTCGCCGTGCGGCACCATGTGCGCGTGCGGCTCGATCTTGGCGAGCAGCCCGAGCGCGTCGATCTTTTCGACGACGCGGACGCGTGCGGCGAAACGGTCGTGCCCGTGCCAGGAGAGGAGGTCTTCGTCGTCGCTATCGGCGAACGCGTCATTGCCCGCGATCAGCAGTCGCGCCTCGGCGTCGAACACGTTCAGCGCCGAGACGCCTTCGGCCTCGTGCCGCTTGCCGACCTCGAAATCGTTGAAGTCGTGCGCGGGCGTGATCTTCACCGCGCCGGTGCCCTTTTCGGGGTCGGCGTAATCGTCGCCTATCACGGGGATCAACCGGCCGACGATGGGCAGGCGCAGCCGCTTGCCGATCAGGTGGACGAGTTTCTCGTTCTCCGGATGCACCGCCACCGCGGTGTCACCGAGCATCGTCTCGGGCCGGGTCGTCGCCACGGTGACGACTTCGCCGGTCTCGACGCCGGCTTCGTCCACGACGGGATAGTCGAAATAGTAGAGATGGCCGTTCGGGTCCTTGGCCAGCGCCTTTTCCAGCGCGGCCGCGGAAAACGCGACCGGCGCGCCCTCCTTGTCGGTCTCCCCGCGCGTCCACTTGAACGAACCCTTGCATTCGACCTGCACGACTTCGAGGTCGGAGATCGCGGTCTGGAACTTCGGGTCCCAGTTCACCAGCCGCTTGGCCTTGTAGATCAGCCCTTCGCGATGGAGTTGGACGAAAACCTTCGCGACGGCCTTCGACAGGCCCTCGTCCATCGTGAAGCGTTCGCGCGACCAGTCGCAGGAAGCGCCGAGCCGCTTGAGCTGGTTGACGATGGCGCCGCCCGACTCGGCCTTCCATTCCCACACGCGCTTCAGGAATTCCTCGCGGCCGAGCGTCCGGCGGTCCTCGCCCTTGGCGGCGAGCTGGCGCTCGACCACCATCTGCGTCGCGATCCCGGCGTGGTCGGTGCCGGGCTGCCAGAGCACGTCACGGCCCTTCATGCGCCAATAGCGGGCGAGCGCGTCTTGCAACGTGTTGTTGAGCGCATGGCCCATGTGCAGGTTGCCGGTGACGTTGGGCGGCGGGATGACGATCGAATAGGGGGCCGCCTGCGCACGGTCGGGCCGGCCGGCGCGGAAGGCGCCGCTGTCGTCCCACAGCTTGGCGATGCGCGCTTCGACGGCGGCGTGGTCGAACGTCTTTTCCATGATCGGCGAACTCGGCCCCGGTCTGCTTTCGGCCGGGCGTTCCTAAGGGATCGCCGCGCGCGACGCCAGCGGGGCGGAAAGCGCCCCGGGATCAGCGGCCGCGCGAGACCCGTTCGATCTCGGCGCGCACCAGCCGCTCGACCAGCGCCGGGAGGTGATCGTCGAGCCAAGACTTCAGCAGCGGACGAAGCATGTCGCGCGACATCGCCTCGATCTTCTCGGGCGAGGGCGCGGCCAGCGTCGCATTGAGCGCGCCGAAGGAGGCGGCGACCGAATCGCCCGTCGTGCGCGAGACGAGCGGCACCGGGGCGGCGGCGGGAACCGGAACCGGCGCCGGTTCGCGCGGCGCGGGCGAAGGCTGGAAGCGCGGCTGCGGATTGGCGCGCGCGGCGGCCAATTCGATCACCGCGGCGGGCGCGGGCGCCGGTTCGGCCGCGGGTTGCGGCACCGGGGTCTCGCCCGATTGCGCGTCGCGTGGCGCGATCGGGAGCGCTTGGTCGTCCGAAATGATGCGCCGGATCGAGGCGAGGATGTCTTCCATCGACGGTTCGCCCGCCGTCCTCGACCGGGTCTCCGCGCCG
>JAGWKJ010000120.1 GCA_028865375.1 Hyphomicrobiales bacterium
CATCGCGACGCGATCCGCGGCATCTTCCACGACATCGACCGCGCGCTCGCCGGCTTCATCCGCGGCCAGACCGCGGTGTGCCTGATCCTCGGCGCCTGGTACGGCATCGGCCTGTCGCTGGCCGGATTGAACTTCGGACTCCTGATCGGCGTGACGGCGGGCTTCCTGAGCTTCATTCCCTATGTAGGCTCGTTGACGGCGCTGATCCTCGCGCCTTCGGTGGCCATCGTGCAGGGCTGGCCGAGCTGGGGCCTCACCATCGCGTGCCTCGGCGTCGTGCTGTCGGGCCAGTTCCTGGAAGGCAACGTGCTGTCGCCCAAGCTCGTGGGCGAGGCGGTGGGCCTGCATCCCGTCTGGGTGATGTTCGCGCTGTTCGCCTTCGGCGCGCTGTTCGGCTTCATCGGATTGCTGGTCGCGGTGCCGGTGGCGGCGGCGGCCGGCGTGCTGGCGCGGTTCGCCTTGCGCGAATACCTGTCGAGCCCGCTTTACACCGGCCATTCGGAACCGGCCGATGAATGAGGCGACGCAGCGCGCGCTGCCCATCGCCGGGGGCTTTCCGACGAGCCACGCGGCGGAGGACTTCGTCGTCGGGCCGACCAACCGCGCCGCCGTCGCGGCGTTGCGCGACTGGCCGAAGGCGGGCGAGGGCGGCCTCGTCGCGCTGTCGGGGCCCGCGGGGGCCGGCAAGACGCACCTCGCGCGGGTCTGGGCCGAGCGCGTCGGCGCCCGAATCGCCGAACCCGCCGCGCTTCTGGATGAGCCGCCGATGCGGCTGGTCGAGACCGGCGCCCTCGTGCTGGACCCGCTCGACGCGCCGACGGACGCGGCGGGCGAGACCGCGCTGTTCCACGCGCTCGAAGCGGTCCGCGCGGCCGGCGCGGCGGCTCTGCTGGTGTCGCGCCGGCCGCCGGGCGCGCTTGCCGTCGTCACGCCCGACCTCGCCTCGCGATTGCGGCTCGCGAGACCGCTGGCCATCGAAGCGCACGACGAAGAACTGATGCGGCGCGCGCTCGTCAAGCTGTTCGCGGACCGTCAACTGACGGTGGAAGCCGGCGTCGTCGATTGGCTCGCCGCCCGGCTCGGCCGCGCGCCCGACGCCGCGCGCCGGCTGGTGGTCGCGCTCGACGAGGAAGCGCTGGCGCGCGGCCGCCGCGTCACGCGCGCGTTGGCCGATTCCGTCTGGCGCGCGCAAGACGCCGAGCGAAGGGACCACACGGATGACTGAACTCGACGCCAAGCCGCCGAAGGCCGCGCGGGACGCGGCGGAAGCCGCGGTCTCCGATCTCGCCTCCAAGGATCTCGCCTCCAAGCCGGCGCGCTTCGTCAACCGCGAATTGTCTTGGCTTGAGTTCAACAGGCGCGTGCTGGAAGAGGCGTCGAACAGGCGCCACCCATTGCTCGAGCGCCTGCGCTTCCTGTCGATTTCGGCCAGCAACCTCGACGAGTTCTTCATGGTCCGCGCGGCGGGCATCCGCGGCCAGGTGCGCCAGGGCGTGACGACGCGTTCGGACGACGGGCTGACGCCGGCCGAGCAGCTGGAGCGGATCGAGGCGCAGGCGGGCGAACTCGCGCGAGCCCAGCAGGCGCGCTGGCGCGAATTGCGCGGCGAGCTCGCCGGCGCCGGCATCGTGCTCGTCGAGCCGGGCGAAATGTCGAAGCCGCAGGCGCGCTGGCTGGAAGACCACTTCCTGCTGCACGTCTTCCCCGTGCTGACGCCGCTGGCGGTCGATCCCGCCCACCCGTTCCCCTTCATCCCGAACCTCGGCTTCACGCTCGTGTTCGAGCTGCTGCGGTCGCAGGACCAGCGCCGGCTCAACGCGCTGATCCGCGTGCCGGGCCAGGTCGAGCGCATGATCCGCCTGCCGGACCCCGCCCAGCCGGCCGTCGCCCGTTACGTGACGCTCGAACAGGCGATCGCGCTGCACGTCGACAAGCTGTTCCCCGGCTACGAAGTCCGCGGACGCGGCGCGTTCCGCATCGTGCGCGACAGCGACATCGAGGTCGAGGAAGAGGCCGAGGACCTCGTGCGCCTGTTCGAGAGCGCGCTGAAGCGCCGTCGCCGCGGCTCTGTCATCCGGCTGGAAATCGACGCCTCGACGCCCGAGCCGCTGCGTGCCTTCGTGGCCGAGGAGCTCGACGCCACGCCCGACGAGGTGTTCGAGGTCGACGGGATGCTGGCGCTGGCGGAACTGTCCCGGCTGGTGGCGGTCGACCGCCCGGACCTGAAGTTCAAGCCCTACGCGCCGCGCTTCCCCGAGCGCCTGCGCGAGAACGGCGGCGATTGCTTCGCCACCATCCGGCAGAAGGACCTGATCGTCCACCATCCCTACGAGAGCTTCGACGTCGTGGTGCAGTTCCTCGCCCAGGCGGCGCGCGACCCCAACGTGGCGGCGATCAAACAGACGCTCTACCGCACGTCGGCCGACAGCCCGATCGTGCGCGCGCTCGTGGAGGCGGCGGAAGCCGGCAAGTCGGTGACAGCGCTCGTCGAGCTGAAGGCGCGGTTCGACGAGGAGGCCAACATCCGCTGGGCGCGCGACCTCGAACGCGCCGGCGCGCAGGTCGTGTTCGGCTTCATCGAGCTGAAGACGCACGCCAAGATGTCGATGGTGGTGCGCCGCGAGGGCGGGTCGCTGGTGACCTATTGCCACGTCGGCACGGGCAATTACCACAACCAGACCGCGCGCATCTACACCGACATCTCGCTGTTCACCGCCGACCCGTCGATCGGCCGCGACATCTCGCGGGCCTTCAATTTCGTCACCGGCTACGCCGAACCGGTCGCGCTGGAGCGGATCGCGCTGTCTCCGGCCTACCTGAAGAAGCGGCTGCTCGACCACGTGGCCCGCGAGATCGCGCACGCGAAAGCGGGTCGGCCCGCCGCGATCTGGGCCAAGTGCAACGCGTTGGTGGATCCCGAGATCATCGACGCCTTCTACGCCGCCAGCGGCGCCGGCGTGCAGATCGACCTCGTCGTGCGCGGCATCTGCTGCCTCAGGCCCGGCGTGCCCGGGCTCTCGGAGAACGTCCGCGTGAAGTCGATCATCGGGCGCTTCCTCGAACACGCCCGCATATACGCGTTCGGCGAGGGGCACGGCTTGCCGCACCCGCAGGCGAGCGTCTACATCTCGTCCGCCGACCTGATGCCGCGAAACCTCGACCGCCGCGTGGAGATCCTGATGCCGGTGCTGAACCCGACCGTCCACGAACAGACGCTCGGCCAGATCCTCGTCGCCAACCTCAAGGACAACATGCAGAGCTACGAGATCGGCGCCGACGGGCGGAGCCGGCGCATCGAGCCGGGACCGGGCGAGGAACCCTTCAACGCCCACGATTATTTCATGACCAATCCGAGCCTGTCGGGCCGCGGCAAGTCGCTCAAGGCGTCGAGCCCGAAGGCCCTCTCGCGCAAGGCGCCCGGCCGTGCTTGACCGCGCGGAGACCGCCGACGCGCAGGGCCGCATCGCGCTGGGTCCCCCGGTCGCGGTGGTCGACATCGGGTCGAACTCCGTGCGGCTGGTCGCCTACGAAGGCCTGTCGCGGGCGCCGACGCCGATCTACCACGAGAAGACGCTGTGCGGTCTCGGCCGCGGCGTGTCGACCACCGGCAGGCTGCCGCAGGAAGGCGTCGACAAGGCGCTCGCCGCGCTGCGCCGGTTCCGCGCGCTGTGCGACACGTTGCGGGTCGCCGAGGTGCAGGTGATCGCCACCGCGGCGGCGCGCCAGGCGACCAACGGCCCGGAATTCCTCGCCGCGGCGGAAGCCGCGATCGGCGCCCCGATCACGCTGCTGTCGGGCAGGCGCGAGGCGGAACTCTCCGCGCTCGGCGTGGTGGCGGGCATCCATTCGCCCGACGGGGTCGTCGGCGACCTCGGCGGCGGTTCGCTCGAGATCGTCGAGGTGAAGGGCCGCAAGGTCGGCGCGGGCAAGTCGCTGCCGCTGGGCGGGCTCTCCCTGATGGACCTGTCCGGCAAGTCGCCCAAGAAGGCGCAGGCCTTGGTGCGTGACGCGCTGAAGTCGTCGAAGCCGCTGCAGAAGCTGGCGGGCCGGACCTTCTACGCCGTGGGCGGCACGTGGCGCGCGCTGGCGCGGCTGCACATGAGCCAGCGCTATTATCCGCTGCGCGTGATGCACAACTACGCGATCCCCGCGCGCGACGCGATGGACTTCGTCCGGCTGGTCGAGGCGGTCGACGCGGAGGCGCTGATCTCGATCGCCGACGTGTCGGCGGCCCGGCGGCCGCTGCTGGCCTATGGGGCGGCGGCGCTGGAGGAGATCATCCGCGTCGCCAAGCCGGCGCAGATCGTCATCTCGGCGCTCGGCGTCCGCGAAGGCCTGCTCTACGAGCGGCTCGACGCGGCCGAGCGCGCGCTGGACCCGCTGATCGTGTCGGCGTCCGAGCTCAACGTCTTGCGCTCGCGCGCGCCCGCGCACGGCGAGGAATTGTTCGCATGGACCGGGGAATTCCTGGCCTCGACGCATTTTTCCGAGAGCCCCGACGAGGCGCGGCTGCGCCACGCGGCGTGCCTGCTGTCCGACATCGGATGGCGGGCCCATCCCGATTATCGCGGCGAACAGTCGCTCAACATCATCGCCAACGCCGCCTTCGTCGGCATCGACCATCCGGGCCGGGCCTTCCTCGCGCTGGCGACGGCCTATCGGCACACCGGCATCGACCGCGATCCGAGCCCGCAGGTCCGCGGCCTCGTCGGGTCGCGGATGCTCGACCGCGCGCGCGTGCTCGGCGCGGCGTTCCGCGTCGCCTATGTCGTCTCGGCCGCGATGCCCGGCGTGCTGCCCGTCACGCCGCTGGTCTGCCGGAAGGACCGCGCGATCCTGACCCTGCCCAAGCGTCTCGCCGCGCTGGGCAACGACAGGCTGTTCGGCCGCCTGCGCCAGCTCGCCCGCCTGATCGGCCGCGAGCCGGAAATCGCCGTCGAGGGGAATTGAGCTCGCCATGCGCGACCACGGACCGACGGTCGCCGACATCCGGGCGCTGAAGGGCAAGCGCCAACTCACGATGCTCTACGTGGACACGCCCGACGAAGCGGCGGCGGCCGCCAAGGCCGGCATCGCCGTCGCCGGCCATGTCGGGTCCATCCCCTCCAAGGAGTCCTGGGCCGGCGACTTCAAGGCGGTCGGCAAGACGGCGGCCTCGGCGCTGTCGGCCTGCCACTACGTCAAGGCGAATGGGGACCTCGGCGGCCCGCCGGGGGGCCTCCGGCTCAGGCCGGCTCGGCGTTCTCCCTCCATTCGAGCGTGACGACCTTGCCGCGCTCCACCGTCAGCGCGATCTCCCCGCGCTTGAGCCGGAGCGCGCGGGCGCCGAACAGGTCGTGTCGCCAGCCCTGAAGGGCCGGCGTATCGGCGTCGTCCGATTGCGCGATCGCCTCGAGGTCTTCGACCGTGGCGATGATCTTGGCGGCGACGCCGGCTTCCTCGCTGACTTGCCGGAGCAGCACCTTCAGCAGCTCGACGGTGGCGCCGGCCGCGGCCCCGTTTCGGCGGGCGGGCAGGGCGGGCAGCGTCGCGGGATCGCGGGCGAAGCCGCGCGCGATCGCATCGAGCACGTCGGCGCCGCCGCGCGAGCGTTCCATGCCGCGCGGCACCGCGCGCAGCGCCGCCAGCGCGCCGGCGTCCTTGGGCGCGGCGAGCGCGATCTCGACCAGCAGGTCGTCCTTCAGCACGCGCGAGCGCGGCACGTCGCGCGCTTGCGCTTCCGCTTCGCGCCAGCCGGCGAGTTCCATCAGCATCGCGAGGTCGCGCGGCTTGCGGGCGCGGCCGGCGAAACGGCGCCAGGCGTCTTCCGGCTTCTGCTCGTAGGTGGCCGGATTGAGCAGGACCGCCGTTTCGTCTTCGAGCCACGCCTGCCGACCGGACTTGGCGATTCGATCCCTGAGCTTGGCGTAGATGACGCGCAGATGCGTCACGTCGGCCAAGGCATAGGCGATCTGGGCCTCGCTCAGCGGGCGCTTGGTCCAATCGGTGAAGCGTGAGGACTTGTCGATCGTCGCCTTGTCGAGCGTGTGGGCGAGCTCGGCATAGGACACCTGTTCGCCATAGCCGCAGGCCATCGCGGCGATCTGCGTATCGAACAGGGGACGCGGAAGTTCGCCAGACATTTTCCAAAATATCTCAAGGTCTTGCCTTGCGGCGTGAAACGTCTTGGTGACGTTCCGGTCTGCGAACAATTCGAGCAACGGCGCGAGGTCGATCCCATCGGCCAAAGCGTCCACCGCCCAAGCTTCCTCCGGCGTCGCAAGTTGGACGACGCAGAGCTTGGGCCAGAACGTCGATTCCCGCAGGAACTCGGTATCGACCGCCACGAATGGATGGGCCGCCGCGCGCCGACATAGGGCGGCGAGCTCTTGGGTCGTTTCGATGATCGCCATGCCGCCTCCTTAGCGGAAAGCGCGAGCGGGTGCACGGGGCCGCCGATTCGCCCCTTGGCGAGGCGGGAACCCTGTCGCGGAAAGCAGCCGAGCGCTTACAATTCGTTAACGATGTGCCGCGAAGCGGCCCGATCTGTGACCGAATTGTCACGGAATCCGCTAAAGCGCTGTGCGTAGGCCCGTTTTTGGCGGATTGCGCTGGACTTGGCCCCCGGTCGGCGTCTTTTTCGTTGCAGCACAGGGTCTTCGCGACTCAGGGGCTGACTTCGGGGATGGGGCGTCGCTCCTGATCGCGAAGTGGAGATGGAGAGCAGGCCAAGAGGTCCGCTCTTCGCAATGAACGAACTGGAGACACCAATGACGCTCATGAAGAGCCTGCTTTTGGGTTCCGCCGCGGCCTTCGCCGCGGCCGGCGCCGCGCAGGCGTCGGACCTTCTCCCCACGAAGAAGTCCGCGCCCGCCCAATACGTCAAGATCTGCACGATCGACGGCATGACCGGCTTCACGCTGCCGGGTTCGGACACCTGCCTGAAGATTTCTGGCCACGTCCACGTCGAACTCGGCCCGGTCGGATATAGCGACCAGTGGTCGCAGACCGGCACCTTCGGTGCGGAAAGCTACACCAAGAACGTCGCGAACGGCCGCAATAGCTTCGGCTGGTTCACCCGCGCGCGCATCCAGTTCGACGCTCGCTCGGCGACCGCTTACGGCACGCTGCGCTCGTTCGCCTCGCTCGACTTCAAGCACACCAGCGACAATGGCGTGCCGG
>JAGWKJ010000121.1 GCA_028865375.1 Hyphomicrobiales bacterium
GCGGCGCGCGCCTGCAACGCCTGCGCGCGGCCGATTTCGCCGCCGTCGGCGGTCACCGCGGCGTTGTTGGACATGTTCTGCGGCTTGAAGGGTCGCACGGCCAAGCCGCGGTCGGCGAAGGCGCGGCACAGGCCCGCCACGATCAGCGACTTGCCGACGTCGGACCCGCAGCCCAGCACCATCAGCGCGCGCGCCATCAGAACTCGACGCCTTCCTGCGCGCGCACGCCGGCGGCGAAATGGTGCTTGACCGCCGCCATCTCGGTGACGAGGTCGGCGGCCGCGACGAGATCGGGCTTGGCGTTGCGGCCGGTGACGACGACGTGCTGCATCGCGGGCCGCGTCGCCAGCGCGGCGAGCACGTCGGCCAGCGGAACCAGGTCGTAGCGAAGCGCGACGTTGAGCTCGTCGAGCACGACGAGGTCGAACGCGGCGTCTTCGAGCATCGCGCGCGAGGCCTCCCAGGCGGCTTGCGCGGCGCGCGCGTCGCGCGCGCGATCCTGCGTTTCCCAGGTGAAGCCTTCGCCCATCGTGCGCCAGACGAGGCGTTCGTCGAAGCGGGCCAGCGCGAGGCGCTCGCCCGTCTCCCACGCGCCCTTGATGAACTGCACGACGCCGACCTTCCTGCCGCGCCCGAGCGCGCGCAGCGCCAGCCCGAAGGCGGCCGTCGACTTGCCCTTGCCGGGACCTGTATGGACCATCAGCAGGCCCTTGGCCGCGACGGACTTCGACGCCACTTCGGCGTCCTGCACGGCTTTGCGCTTGGCCATCTTGGCGCGATGGCGTTCGGCTTCCGCGGTTTCCGCGTCGCTGTCTCGTTGGGTCATTGGCGGCCTTTCGGGCCGGTCATATCCCTTGCCGAAGTCGGCGACCATCGCATCGGCCAAGATTGACGCATGCACCAAGGCGTTCTATTAAACAAACGTCCGTTCTTCAAATCGAACGCCTCACCGCCCGACCGCCGCCGCCGATGAACCAAATCTCCCGCCGCGAAGCGGACGATCCGCGAAGCCAGACCCTGCGCCTGCCAGCCGACATGCCGCTTGCGCTCGACGCCGGCGTGGCGCTGGCGCCGCTGACGATCGCATACCAGACCTATGGCGCGCTCAACGCGGACAGGTCGAACGCCGTCCTCGTATGCCATGCGCTGACGGGCGACCAGCACGTCGCCAACGAGAACCCCGTCACCGGCAAGCCCGGCTGGTGGACGACGATGGTCGGGCCCGGCCTGCCCATCGACACAGATCGCTTTTTCGTCATCTGCTCCAACGTGGTCGGCGGTTGCATGGGCACGACAGGCCCGGCCTCGATCAATCCCGCGACCGGCCGTGCTTGGGGGCTCGACCTGCCCCTCGTCACCATCCGCGACATGGTGCGCGCGCAGGCGATGCTCGTCGACGCGCTCGGCATCGAGACGCTGTTCTGCGTCGTCGGCGGCTCGATGGGCGGCATGCAGGTGCTGCAATGGGCGGCGAGCTATCCCGGCCGCGTGTTCTCCGCGCTGCCGATCGCGTCGGGTGCGCGCCACACTTCGCAGAACATCGCCTTCCACGAAGTCGGCCGACAGGCCGTGATGGCCGATCCCGATTGGGACGGCGGACGCTACGCCGAACGCGGGCTGCAACCGACCAAGGGCCTCGCCGTCGCGCGCATGGCCGCCCACGTCACCTACATGTCGGACACCGCGCTGCAGGGCCGCTTCGGCCGCAACCTGCAGGACCGCGCCGCGCCGACCTTCTCGTTCGACGCGGATTTCCAGGTCGAGAGCTACCTGCGCCACCAAGGCACCAGCTTCGTCGAGCGCTTCGACGCCAATTCCTATCTCTACGTGACGCGCGCGATGGACTATTTCGACCTCGCGGCCGACTACGGCGGCTCGCTGGCGCGCGCCTTCGCGGGCTCGCGCACGCGGTTCTGCGTCACTTCCTTCACCAGCGACTGGCTGTTCCCCACGTCCGAATCGCGCGCCGTCGTCCATGCGCTCAACGCAGGGGGCGCCTCGGTGTCCTTCGTGGAGATCGCGACCGACAAGGGTCACGATTCCTTCCTGCTCGACGTGCCGGACTTCCTCGCCACGACGCGCGGTTTCGTCGACGCCGCGGCGCGCGCGCGCGGATTGCCCGAGCGGGGCGCCCGATGAGCGACGCCACGGCCGGAGGCGCGCCGCGCGCCGACCATCTGCTCGTCGCCGACATGGTTTCGCCGGGCGCGCGCGTGCTCGACGTCGGCTGCGGCGACGGCGCGCTGCTTCGTCTGCTGGCGGAGCGACGCGACGTCGACGGGCGGGGCATCGAACTGTCCCAGAAGGGCGTCAACGACTGCGTCGCCAAGGGCCTGTCGGTGATACAGGGCGACGCCGACGCCGACCTCGCGGACTATCCCGCCGACGCGTTCGACTACGTCATCCTCTCGCAGACGATCCAGGCGACGCGCAACCCGCGCGTCGTGCTCGAGACGATGCTGCGCGTGGGCCGTCGCGCCATCGTGTCGTTCCCGAATTTCGGCCATTGGCGCGTGCGCGCCGCGCTCGCGCTCGGCGGCCGGATGCCGGTGACGCAAAGCCTGCCGGTCGCCTGGTACGAGACCCCCAACATCCATTTCTGTACGATCCGCGACTTCGTGGCGCTGGCCGACGAGGTCGGCGCGACGGTCGAGCGCGCGCACGCACTGGGCCCCGGCGGCGCCCGGCTCGGCGCCGCGCATCTAGGCTTCTGGAACCTGTTCGGCGCGCAGGCGGCTTTCCTGCTGCGTCGCGGGCGCTGAACGTCAACCGGGCAGCACGAGCAAGGCGCGGAAGTCGTTGACGTTGGTCAGCGTCGGGCCGGTCACGATCCGGTCGCCCAGCGCCTCGAAGAACGAATGGCCGTCGTTGTCGGCGAGCCGCGCGGCCGGGTCGATCCCCAGCGCCTTCGCGCGAGCGAGCGTATCGGGCGCGACCAGCGCGCCGGCGATCTCCTCCGCGCCGTCGACGCCGTCGGTGTCGCCGGCCGCCGCGAAGACGCGAGGATCGCCGCGCAGCGCCAGCGCGAGCGCCAGCAGGAACTCGACGTTGCGGCCGCCGCGACCCTTGCCGCGCACGGTCACGGTCGTTTCGCCCCCTGAGATCAGGGCGCAAGGCGCGGGCGCGGGCTGGCCGTAGCGGCGCACTTGGAAGGCGATCCCCGCCATGACGCGCGCCACTTCGCGCGATTCGCCCTCGATCGCGTCGCCGAGGATCAACGGCGTCACGCCGGCCGCGTGCGCGACCTCCGCCGCCGCCAGCAACGAGCCCTGCGGAGTGGCGAGCATTTGGGCGCGTGCGCGCGCCAGCCGCGGGTCGCCGGGCTTGGGCGTCTCTTCGCCCGCGTCGAGCACGGCGAGGACGCGCGTGCCGGGGTCGATGCCGTGTCGCGCAAGGATGGCGCGCGCGTCGGCGCGCCTCGTGGGGTCGGGCAGCGTCGGGCCCGAGCCGATCACGGCGGGGTCGTCGCCCGGCACGTCGGAGATCAGCAAGGTCTCCACGCGCGCGGGATGGGCGGCGGCCGCGAGCCGCCCGCCCTTGACGGCGCTCAGGTGCTTGCGCACGCAGTTCATCTCGCTGATCGAGGCGCCCGACGCCAGCAGCGCCTTGTTGACGGCGCGCTTGTCGTCGAGCGTCAGGCCCGGCGCCGGCAAGGACAGCAGCGAAGACGCGCCGCCCGACACCAGCGCCACCACGAGATCGTCGGCCGACAGCCCGCGCACCGTCTCGATCATGCGCGCCGCCGCCCGTTCGCCCGCGGCGTCGGGCACCGGATGGGCCGCTTCGACGATCTCGATCCGCTCGCAGGGCACGGCATGGCCGTAGCGCGTGACGACGAGGCCCGTCAGCGGCCGAGGCCAGGCCTTCTCGAAAGCGCGCGCCATCGCCGCCGAGGCCTTGCCGGCGCCCACGACGACGGTGCGACCCTTGGGCGGCGCCGGCAGGCGGCCGGGCACGACCTTGGCGGGGTCGGCGGCGGCGACCGCCGCGTCGAACATGGCGCGCAACAGCGCACGGGCCTGGCCGTCCTGCAACTCGGTCTCCTCGTCGGGGCGGGGCGTTCCGCCTCAGCGCTTCTTGGCGCGATGCGGCTTGGTCAGGGATTCCGGCCGCAGGATCTCTGCGAGCTCGTCGGCGCCGAGATAGCCGCGTTCGAGCGCGATCTCCGCGACGCCGCGGCCGGTGCGGTGCGCCTCGACCGCGATCTCCGTGGCGCGCTCGTAGCCGACGTAGGGATTGAGCGCGGTCGCGAGCCCGATCGAGCGGCGCACGTCGTCGAGCGTCTTGTCGGCGTTGGCGACGATGCCGCGCACGCATTTTTCCTCGAGCACGAGGCAGGCGGCGCGCAGCCGCGCGAAGCTCTTGAACATGGCGTGGCCGATGATCGGCTCGAAGGCGTTGAGCTGGAGCTGCCCGGCCTCGGCGGCCATCGTCACCGTGAGATCGTTGCCGATCACCTCGAAGGCGACCTGGTTGACGACCTCCGGAATCACCGGGTTCACCTTGCCCGGCATGATCGAGGAGCCCGCCTGCACGGCCGGAAGCGAGATCTCGCCGAATCCCGCGCGCGGGCCGCTCGAGAGCAGGCGCAGGTCGTTGCAGACCTTGGAGAGCTTCACCGCGACGCGCTTCATCGCGCCCGAAAGCTGGACGAAGGCGCCGCAATCCTGCGTCGCCTCGATCAGGTTGGCGGCGGTGACCAGCGGGATGCCGGTGAACTCGCGCAGGTACTTGCAGGCGAGCGGCGCGTAGTCCGGGTCGGTCGCGATGCCGGTGCCGATCGCGGTCGCGCCGAGGTTGATTTCGCACATCAGCATGGCCGCCTCGTCCAGGCGCTGGCGGTCCTCGCCCAGCATGACGGCGTAGGTCTCGAATTCCTGGCCCAACGTCATCGGCACCGCGTCCTGGAGCTGCGTGCGGCCCATCTTGAGCGTGTCGCGGAACTCGGTCGCTTTGCGCGAAAAGCCTTCCTGCAGGACGGCCATCGCGGCGCCGAGCGCCTCCGCGCCGCGGTAGGCGGCGATGCGCAGCGCGGTCGGGTAGACGTCGTTGGTGCTCTGCCCCATGTTGACGTGTTCGTTGGGGTGCAGTTCGCGGTAATCGCCCTTCGCCTTGCCGAGCAGTTCCAGCGCGCGGTTGGCGATCACCTCGTTGGCGTTCATGTTGGTCGAGGTGCCGGCGCCGCCCTGGATGGCGTCGACCGCGAACCAGTCGCGCAGCGCGCCGGCCTCGATCTCGACGCAGGCGGCGACGATGGCGTCGCCTCGCCGCCGGTCGAGCAGGCCGAGGTCCATGTTGGCGTGGGCGGCGGACCGCTTGATCGCGGCGAGCGCGCCCAAGAGGTCGGGGTAGGTCCCGATCGGGATGCCGGTGATCGGGAAATTCTCGATCGCCCGCAGCGTGTGGACGCCCCAATAGGCTTCGGCGGGAATCTCGCGCCAGCCGAGCAGGTCGTGCTCGCGGCGCGTCGGCTTCGCTGCGTCGGTCATGTCGGCGGCCCTCCCGGCGGCGTTCGGCGCCGGTCGAGCTTGAGCCGCCGACGGCGGGACTTGTCAACCACGGACGTCCCGTCTCGCGCGGTTCACGCGTCCTCGATCTCGCGCCGGGCGCGATCGAGCGCGTGGCGCAGCTTGTCGGCCCGCTCGGCGTCGAGGCCGCCGCGCAACTTGGACATCAGCGCGCCGCGGAAGGCGCGGATCGCGGAGCCGAGGTCGCCGCCGTCCATCGGACGCGCGGTAGCGTCGAGGCGGGCGCGGATCGCGTCGAGCTCGCCGCGGCGCGCGTCGAGATGCGCGCGCCCATCGGCGGTCGCGGCGAACAGCTTCTGCCGGCCCTGTGCCTGCGCCTCGATCATGCCCGCCTCGGCGAGCTGGGCCAGGATCGGGTAGATCGAGCCCGGGCTCGGCCGGTAGGCGCCGTGGAACCGGTCGGAGAGCTCGCGGATGATGTCGTAGCCGTGACGTGGCGCGTCGGCGACGAGCGACAAGGTCAACAGGCGCAAGGCGCCGTGGTCGAACATGCGCCGCCCGCGCCACGGACCGAACGGACCGAAGCCGTGGCCGTGGCCGAACGGCGGGCCGAAGGGCGGGGGCATGATCTCTGGCGCTCCTTGGCGCGGGAATGCGACCGCGGGCGTGCCCGCGGCCGTCGTCTTGGTTTAGCCGCGGACCCGGTCCGCGGCCATCGCGACGTTTGCGCGGTCAGGGATGCCCGTCGACCGGCGGTGCGTCGGGCGCATCCTTGGTGCGGCGCTCGGCCATGAAGCGGTCGAACTCCTCGCGTTCGCGCTTGGCGCGGCGTTCGCGCCGGAACGCGGCGAAGGCTTCCGCCTCCTCGTCAAGCGCGCGCAAGGTTTCGCGCCGCTTGTCGTCGAACGCGGAATTGCCGGTCGTTCCGCCGCGACCAAACCGGCCGCCGGCCCAATGTCCGCGGCCAAATCCGCCGCGCCAGCGCATCGGGCCGCTTTCATGACCGCCCGCGGCCGTCCCGGAATGACCGCAACGCGCCTGCGACGCGCGCCACGCCCAATAGCCGAGCGCGGCAAGGCCAAGCGGCGGGGCGATCCAGAACGCGCCGGCGACGCCCAGCAGTTTCACCGGAAGGGGAATGGCATGCAGGCCCGGCCCGCCGAACGGGCCGTGACCGCTCGCTGGCGCGCCGGCATGGTCGCCGTCGCCGGCATAGGCGTAACGATGTCCGCACATGGTCATCATCTCCATTTCCGATATATCTTCGATCCGATATATCGGATTGAAATGAGATAGGGAGGCCAATGGCGGTTGCAAGGGGGAATGTCGGGCATGATCGCCCCGCGCCGGATCAACGCCGGATGCAGCGCATGGTTTTGAGATCGAACGCGAATTGGGTCGAATGATCGCTGGCGCCGCGCGAGCCGCCTTGGCGGGCGGGCCGTCCCGTTTGGCAATTGCCTCGCCCGTTGCCAAGAAAGAAGCCGACGCTTCCGTTGCCGTTGCCATTGCCTCGGCCCTCGGCGAATGCCAGTCGCGTCACGCCCCCATGCGCCGGCGGCGGGAGCGGCGCACTTCGCTCGACCGTCGACAACGCGGCGACGGCGATGACCGCCGCCGCCGCAAATTGACGAGCGCAACAAT
>JAGWKJ010000122.1 GCA_028865375.1 Hyphomicrobiales bacterium
CCAGACCGGATCGTGCCAGTCGCCGCTGTTGATCGCAATGCCCGCGGTCGCCATCGTGTGCGACGCCCCGAACCGATAGGCGAGCTGGCCGCTGTAGCCGACGTAGCCGTGGTAACCGCCCACGCCCATCGCCCAAGCGAACTTCTTGGGATCGGGCAGCTCGATCGGCGTGAAGGCTGCCACGCCGGCGATGCCGCCGAACGCCTTCTTGGCGACGTCGTTGGCGAGGTTCGCGACGGCGCCGATTCCCGCGTTCAATTGGTCGACGTTGACGGCGTCCGTCCCGTTCACGCCCGGCGCCACGTTGACGAGGCGGCGCTCCGCCCCCGGCGAACCGAAGGACACCGTGTTGGGCGCGCTCGCAACAGAGCCGGCGCCGATGGCCACCGAGTTCGTCGCTGCGGTCGCGACCTGCGCGCCATTGCCCAGCGCGACGCCGTTCGCGCCCGCCGCATTGGCGCCGGCGCCCGAGGCGACCGAACCCGCGCCCGACGCCGTCGCGCCGTTGCCCGACGCGATCGCGTTCGCGCCGGAAGCGTTGGCGTTTTGCCCGACGGCCGTCGAGCCGGCCCCGGTCGCGATCGCCATGTCGCCGATCGCCTGCGACCCGGAGCCGGCGGCGTTCGCGCCACTGCCGAGCGCCGCACTGAAGTCGCCGAGCGCGGTCGCGCCGTCGCCGTTCGCGGTCGACTGGGCACCGGATGCCACGGTGTTCGGGCCGGTCGCGGTCGAGCCCGCGCCGGACGCGTTCGCCTTGTAGCCGACGGCCAACGACTGCGTGCCCGCCGCGGTCGCGCCGGGCGAAGCCGCCGTTGCGTCCGTGCCGGTCGCCGTCGGCGCCGGCAGGGACGACGCGTTGTTCGACACGATCGGCGCCGCGTTCGCGAGCGCCGAAGCGAGCGCAAACAATTGACTGCCGTTGACGGCGTCGGTCGACGTCGCCGACAAGCGGCCGGCCGCGACGTTGGTGATCGTGCGTTCCGCGCCGACGGCGCCGACGCTGACGGTGCTCGCTGGATTGGCGCCGGCGAAGGCGTAGGTCGTGCCGGCGATCGCCGCGCTCGCCGTCCCGACCGCCGTCGCCGTGATGCTGCCGGCGCCGAGCGCTACGTCGGCCGCGTTCGTCGCCACGCTGTGCGAGCCGAGGGCGAGGCCGTTCGCGGCCTGCGCCGAGGCCGTGTCGCCAAGCGCCACGCCGCCGGCCGCGGCGGCGGTCGACGCATTGCCGAGCGCGACCGAGCCTTGGCCCGTCGCCGTGCTGGCGTCGCCTTGCGCCACCGCTCCTTGGCCGACCGCCGTATTGTTCAGCCCGAGCGCCACCGCGCCAGATCCGATCGCGACATTTGGATCGCCGATCGCCACTGCACCGGCGCCCGAAGCCGCATTGCCGTTGCCGATCGACACCGCCGAGCCGACGCCGGCCACGCCGGACGCCGATGCGTTCAGGCCGATGGCGACGTCGCCCGCCGCGTTGGCGGTCGCCGAATGCCCCTCTGCGATGCTGTCCGCGCCGATCGCGTTCGAGGCGGGTCCGATCGCCACGGAATTCGTCCCCGTCGGCGTCGAATCCGCAAGCGTCGAATTGGCGTGGAAATACTTGATGCCGCCGCCGTTGACCGCGCCCGCAAGGTTGGTCACGTCGGTCGACAGCGACGTCACCGCCGCACCCACGTTGGTGTCAGTGGTCGGCGCGCCTGCCCCGATATTGGCGACCGAATAGCTCGGCGCGGTCACTGCGCCAGTCGCCGCGTTGTAGGTCGATCCGCCGCCGAGCGCCGTCGCGGTCGACGAACCGGCCGCGAATAATTGCGAGCCGTTCACCGCATCCGTCGATGCCGAGGACAGCGCCCCAGCCGCTACCCCGGTGATCGTGCGGACGCCCGACGTTCCCGCGACGCTGATCGACGTGCCGCCGGTCGAGGCGCCGACGGTGATCTGGCCGGCGCCCGGCGCGCCGCCCGTCTGTTGTACCAGGCCCGCGGTCCCGTTGGCGATCGACGCCGCGAGGTTAGTGACGTTCTGGTTGGTCGCGAACAGCTGGCTCCCGTTGACCGCCTCGGTCGAGGTCGCCGACAGCGTCGCCGCCGCCACGTTCGCCAACGACACCGGCGTCGAATTGCCCGCCCCCGTGCCGACCAGCGTCATCGTGTCGGACGCCGTCAGGCCGTTGGGCGTCACCAAACCCGCGGCCGTCGTGTATTGAACCGGCGCGCCGCTCTGCAGCGCGGAGAGCGCCGTGCCGACGTTGTTATACGTCGTCCCGCCCACCACGTAGCTCGGCGCCGTCAGGCCGCCCGCCACGCTATAGGCCGCCCCGCCGCCCAGGTCGCTCGCCGTCTGGCTTCCCAGCGACGACAGCTGCGACACGTTCACCGCGTCCGTCGGGTTCACCCCCGCCGCGAGGTTCGTGATCGAACCGCCCGCCATCGCGATCCCGGTCGAGGTCAGCGTCGGACCGCCCGTGATCGCCACGCTCGCGAACGTCGGGTTGGCGACCACGCCCACCGTCACCGACGTCCCGGCGTTGGTCACCGTGGCGTTCGTCCCCGCCACGAAGTTCACCGTCCCGCCCGGCGCGACGTTGGTCGTGGCCCCGCCGTTGGTCTGCAGGTTCCAGCCCGCCGAGGCCGTCCCGGCGAGCGCCGTCAGGGCCCCCTCGACGCTCGAATAGGTCGTCGCCCCCGTCGTGGGCAGCGTCAGCGACGTCGTCACCGCCCCCGTCGCCGCATCGTAGCTCGACCCGCCGCCAAGGCCCGACGCGATCGTCGTCCCCTGCTGGCCCGCGATCTGGTTGGTCGCGAACAGCTGGCTCCCGTTCACCGCCTCGGTCGAGGTCGCCGACAGCGTCGCCGCCGCCACGTTCGCCAACGACACCGGCGTCGCATTGCCGGCGCCCGTCCCCACCAAGGTCATCGTGTCGGACGGCGTCAGCCCGTTGGGCGTCACCGAACCCGCGGCCGTCGTGTATTGAACCGGCGCGCCGCTCTGCAGCGCGGAGAGCGCCGTGCCGACGTTGTTATACGTCGTCCCGCCCACCACGTAGCTCGGCGCGGTCGTGATCGTACCGTTGGGACCGACCACCGTGCCCGCGCCCAGCGTCGTCGCCAACGACGAACCGACATTGTTGGTCGCGGTCGCCACCGAGAACAGCTGCGAGCCGTTCACCGCGTCCGTCGAGGCCGCCGACAGCACGCCCGCCGCCACGTTCTGGATCTGGCGCTCCGAACCGCCCGCGCCCACCGAAACCACGCTCGCCGGCGTCGTCGCCGCCGCCGTCCCGCCCGTCAGGTCGAACGTGCCCGCATGCGTCGCGCTCGCCGCCGAGCCCGAACCCAACGCCACCGATCGCGCCAGCGTCACGCTCGCATTGCTGCCCAGCGCCACGCCGCCCGACACCTGCGCCGCCGCCGTATCGCCGAACGCCAGCGCGCCCAGCCCGCCCGAGACGCCCGCCTTCGAACCGTTGCCCAGCGCCACCGAGCCCTGCGCCGCCGTGATCGACGCGTCGCCCAGAGCGATCGCCCCGTTGGCCGCCCCGCCCGCGGCCGTGCCGTCGGAAGTGGCGATGGAATTGAAGCCGCCCGCGATCGCGCCCGTGCCCTTGGCCACCGACGGATCGCCGATCGCCACCGCGCCCGCCCCCGACGCCACGTTGCCGGCGCCGATCGACACCGCCGAGCCCGTGCCCGCCACGCCGGTCGCCGAGGCGTTCAGGCCGATCGCCACGTCGCCCGCCGCGTTGGCCACCGACTGCCCGCCGACCGCCACGGAGTTCGCGCCCAGCGCCTGCGCGCCCGCCGTCGTGCCGCCGCCGATGGCGACCGCGTTCGTCCCCGTCGCATTCGCCGACTGGGTCGCGGTGCTTCCGCCGCCAATGGCGGTCGCATTTGTGGCCGTCGCCACCGCTTGATTGCCAATGCCGGTGGCAAAGGCACCGGAAACGTTGGTGTCGCCGCCGACCGCCACCGCGTGGGAGTTCGTGGCATGGGACGTGTTGCCGATCGCTACGGCGTTGTTGCCGTTCGCCAAACCGCTGTCGCCGAGGACCATTGCGCCATTGCCGGTTGCAGTCGCCGTGACGCCGATAGCGAAGGTCGAGTTCCCGAGGTTGGCGATGGCACCGTATCCGATCGCAACGCTCGCTATCCCCAGCGCATTGGCACCGGAACCCAAGGCGATGTTCGACGTCTGCGAAGCGACCGCCGTATCGCCCATCGCGATCGCGCCCGCTCCACCGGTGATCGACGTATTTCCGATGGCGATCGAGCCCTGCCCGGTCGCGATGTCGGCGTTGCCCAGCGCCACCGCGCCATTGGCCGGCCCGCCACCTACGGCGCCCGTCGCGTTGGCGATCGAGTTGAAGCCCATGGCGATCGCGCCGGTGCCGTTGGCGACGTTGGGATCGCCGATCGCCACCGCGCCTGCGCCCGACGCCACGTTGCCGGCGCCGATCGAAACCGCCGAACCCGTCCCCGCCACGCCCGTGGCCGAAGCGAGCAAGCCGATCGCCACGTCGCCCGCTTGGTTGGCGACCGACTGGCCGCTGATCGCCACCGCGTTCGCGCCGAGCGCGTGCGCACCCGCAGCAGCGTTGCCGCCGATGGCGGTTGCTCCGACGCCAGACGCGGCGACCGCCGTCGCCGCAGTCCCCGCGCCGCCGAAGCCGATGGCGACGCTATGAGCGGCTGTCGATTGCGAGCCGATGCCGAAAGCGATGCTGCCCGAGCCGCTGGCGACGTTATAAGCGCCCATGGCTAAGGCGACCGCGCCCGTGGCGTTGTTGGCCATGCCGATGGCGGTAGAGGCGGATAGGCTCGCGGTGTCGTTGAGGCCAATCGCGGTCGATCCAACGCCGAACGCCACATTGCCGTCACCGATGGCCGAAGAACTGAATCCATATGCCGTCGTCGTACCGACGGCCGTGTCGGCGCCGCCCTGCTTCAGGGCGGCGTCGCCGTTGTAAGCGCCGGTCGCGGAAACGCCGGTCGCCTGCTGGGTAAGCGTCGACGTGATCCAATTGAGATTGACCGCCGTATAGGCCAAACGTCCGGTTGAAAGGCTCAGGATGCTGGAATCGCCGGAATTGGCGACAGCGTAGTCGCTCGACGCCTGAATGCCGCCGTTGGCGCCGGTATTGGACGAAGCCGTACCCGTGGTGTCGTAATAGCCGTTGCCCGCTTCGTTGAACGCCGCAGACGCCGGCTCAGACAGGACGCCCAAGACCGCGACGATTACAGCGCCCGGCCCGAGCGCGCCGATCCGGCTGCGCTTGCCCTTCACACGCGCGAGACAGGCCAGTCGAAGCGCGGCCAGGATGCGGCGACGAACGGCTTTAGGGGAAACGGCGGCGTCAAGGGCGGCGTCGCGTCGATCAATCATCGTAACCCCATGTCCTTTCGGCCGCGTCGCGCGGCCCAATGCTCCCCGACCAACGAAATCCCGCCGGCGAACAGTCCGCACCGACGCCGGTCGTTCCGGCGCAGATTCGTTGAGGGCGCTCGTTTTGAGTGCTTATTGTAAGATACACGCTATACGTGTGTCCGTAAACGAACCCCTAAGACCCGCTCCGCCGTCGAGCCTTCAAACGCCGGTCACTTCCCGGATTTCACGCGCCACAGGCCCCCGAGCCAAACTGCCGATGCAATCTCATCGGCCGCTCGAATCGCCTGCACAACCCGTAGTATCACAGCACTATGTCGTGATTCTCGGCTTGTCGAGGGGGTCGGCTCCCAGCGGCCGCAAAAAAAATCCGGCGGCGGCCCGTGAAAAACAGGGCCCGACCGCCGAGCGGCGGCGTCGCCCCTCCGGGCGCGACGGTCGGGATCGGCGAGCGCGGTTCCCGTCGCCCGCGTCAGCGGCGATCACCCCGGAAACCGGTCGCCAAGACGTAAAGCTCGGCGCTGTCGGCGCGGCTGGCGGCCGGCTTGACGTGGGCGACCTTGGCGAAATCGCGCTTCAAGCCGGCCAGCAGCGCGCCCTCGGTGCCGCCCTGGATCACCTTGGCCAAGAAATAGCCGCCCGGCGTCAGGACCTCGCGCGCGAAATCGGCGGCGAGTTCCACGAGGCCGACGATGCGCAGGTGGTCGGTCTGGCGATGGCCGGTCGCGTTGGCCGCCATGTCCGAGAGCACGCCGTCGGCCTTGCCGCCGAGCGCGGCGACGATCCAGTCGGCGGCGGCGCGGTCGTTGAAGTCCATCTGCGCGAAGGTGACGCCGGGGATCGGCTCGATCTCGAGAAGATCGACGCCCACCACCGCGCCGGCGCCCTCCGCCGCGCCGACCTTGCGGGCGGCCACCAGCGACCAGCCGCCGGGCGCCGCGCCGAGATCGGCGATCCGCTGCCCGCGCTTGAGCAGGCGATGCCGCTCGTCGATCTCGATCAGCTTGTAGGCGGCGCGCGAACGCTGGCCCTCGCGCTTGGCGCGCGCGACATAGGGGTCGTTGAGCTGGCGCTCGAGCCAGCGCTTGGAGGATTCCGTCCGCGAGCCGCCGCCTTTGACGCGCGTCTTCAGCGAGCGTCCGCCCTCGCGCCCCGATCCGCCGCGCTCAGCCATGGTCGATGCCGTCCTCCGCCATCAGTTCCGACAGGATGCCCTCGCGCAGGCCCCGGTCGGCGACGCGCAGGCGCGGCGCGGGGAACGCGCGCCGGATCGCGTCATAGATCGCGCAGCCCGCCAGCACCAGATCGGCGCGCGCGGGACCGATGCAGCCGTGCGCGCGGCGCGCCGCGTAATCCATCCGCCGCAGCGCCATGACGGCCGCCGCCGCGGCGACGTCGTCGAGCCAGACGCCGTCGACCAGCCGACGCTCGTAGCGTTGCAGGCCCAGATGCACGCCGGCCACCGTGGTCACGGTGCCCGACGTGCCCAGATGGTGGAACCGCGCGCGCTCGCGTTCGCCCCCGACCGCGGCCAGGAACGGCGCCAACGCCTGGGTCACGCGCGCCACCATGGCCTCGTAGACGCCCTCGTCGACGTCCTCGCCGCCGAACTCCTCGGCCAGCGTGACGACGCCCAGCGGCATCGAGATCCACACCTTCATGCGCTCGGCGATCCGCGCGCCCGGCGCCCCGCGCGCGAGCCACACCAGCTCGGAGGAACCGCCGCCG